>JAFGIH010000095.1 GCA_016929985.1 Thermoleophilia bacterium
CGCTGCCTCTCTTCACTTACAAGAACGCCAACGGTACGGCGTTGGCGTCTCCCGTCGGGTACCCGATGGACATCAGGACCATCCACATCAACCTGCGCGTGGACGTTGAGACCGACAAGGCCCCTATCGCGCACCAACTCAATTCCGTGGTCCAGCCGCGCAATCTACGATAGCCATGACCACGCCGGCCGAATGGAGCTGAAGATGGGAAGCTCACTCAAGATTCACCCTCGACAAGCGAACCGCAGCCGTGGCTGCCGTGGACAGCAGGGTTCCGCGGTCGTGATAGCCATGGTCTTCGCAGGCATTTTCGTCGTACTGGGTGTTTCCCTCTTCTGGCTGGTGAGCGCACAGTCACGCTCCACCGAGATGGAGCGTTCCGACCTCAAGTCTTTCAACGTCGCGGAGGCCGGTGTTGACGCGGGTATGCTCGCGCTCAAACTAGGTTGGCCTCGGAGCTCAAGTATGGCCTTCACCGACATGACGGCCGACAATGCGCTCCTTAAAACATCCATCCAGAGCGGCACCGACGGCATGTGGGATCCGGCCCGGTCGGATGCCACCGAGTTCATCCAGGTGTCGCTGTACGACAATGTGGATAGCAGCGGCAATACCACTAGGGTTGCGAACCCGAGCGCTCCCAATTGGGACTCCAACGGCGATGAGATCATGTTTGTAGACGCGAGGAGTAATGTTGCCGATACCCGCCACCGCATACTCATAATGGCCCAGCGCGAGGCTTGGGGTCTAGATTTTGACGCATACGCCATCGTCACCGACACCATCGACTCGAACGGTACGGGCTTCGACATCGGTCTGGACGACGCCGATGGGGATGTCTATTACGATGTCAACAGCGCGACCGGCAAGGGTATCGACGACGTGGACCCGGGGATATCTCCATCCATCAACCCCATCGACTTTGACGATGTGGTCACTGAGGCCCTGCAGATGAAGCTTCTCATGATCGCCCAAAGTACCAGCAGCTACTTCGAAGGCAGCGGCGCAGGAGCCGACGCCAGCGCCTTCCTCAATAGCGGAGACGCCAACGGCAAGGTAGTCTACGTGAAGAACAGCGACGCTGTGGTGCTCTCGGGGAACGTAGGGATAGGCACCTACGACCAGCCTGTTGTTCTTGTCATCGATACCCCCGCTGGTAGTGAGAATGATCTCGACATACGCGGGACCGACGACTTCTACGGCATCGTCCTCGTATTGGGTGGCGCCACTCTCAAAGGGACATGCTCCATCCACGGATCGGTATACGTGTCGGGTACCCTCACGAACAAGGGTACCGGCTCCTCCAACGAGGTGTACTACAGCGACCGGGTCCGCAAGGCCATAAACAGGCAGTACACCCTGGCGGTGAAGCTCGTCCCGAACTCCTGGGAAGAGTACACGATAGCCTCGGAGTAGCCGGGCCCCTCACCGTCCGCTTGAGCCGAACCCCCCCTCGCCGCGGACGGTCTCGGCTAGCTCCTCCGCCGCGACGAAAGCAGGCTCCTCCACCCGCTGGATCACCAGTTGGGCGATCCGCTCCCCCACTCGGACGGTGAATGGCTCCGCGCCTGAGTTGTAGAGCAGCACCCGCACCTCTCCCCGGTAGCCCGCGTCTATGAGGCCCGGCGAGTTGACGAGCATGATGCCGTGCTTCGCGGCCAGACCGGAACGCGGCTGCACGAAGCCCGCATGGCCCTCAGGGATCGCCAGGGCCAAGCCGGTTCCCACGCCGGCCCGCCCGCCGGGCTGTATGGTCACCTCTTCGACAGAGAACAGGTCGGCGCCCGCGTCGCCGGGGTGGGCGCGCCGCGGTAGCTGCGCGCTCGGGTGCAGAAGCTTGACCTGGAGCTCCACGGCTCCGACCTACAGCTTCAGCGACCGGCGGATGCGTTCGACCGCCTCGGCTATGCGGTCGTCGGGCGTCGTAAGCGACAGCCGCACGAAGCCCTCGCCGGCCGGGCCGTAGCCGAGGCCCGGAGTGACCACCACGCCGGCCTGCTCCAGAACATGCTCGGCGAAACTCCCGGACGTGTAGCCCTCGGGCACCGGCACCCACATGTACACGGTAGCCTTGGGTCTGGGCACCTGCATCCCCACCGAGACCAAGGCCTCGGCCAGAAGATCACGCCGGCGCCGGTAGACCTCGCACATGTCATGGACGGAGTCCCAGGGGCTGTTCAGGATGAACGCCGAGGTGCGCTGCAGGGCATCGAACATGCCCGAGTCCATGTTGGTCTTGAGACGCCAGAGATGCTCCAAGATCTCGGCGTTGCCGACGGCGAAACCGGTCCGCCAACCTGTCATATTGAAGGGCTTGGAGAAGCTGAAGAGCTCCACGCCTACGTCCTTGGCGCCGCGTGCTCCCAGGAAGCTGGGGGCCACGTAGCCGTCGTACGTCAACTCCGAGTACGGATTATCGTGCACCACGGCTATGTCGTACTCCTTGGCAAACGCTACCACGCGCTCGAAGAAGCCCTCCTCCACCACGGCGGCCGTAGGATTGTTGGGGTAGCTGATGAAGAGCACCTTGGCCCGCCGGGCCTCCTCCGGAGTGATTGCGCCCAGGTCGGGGAGGAAGCCGTTCTCGGGGCGCAGCTCCAGGTACTTGACCTCGGCCCCCATCATGATGGAGCCACCCGCATAGACGGGATACCCGGGATCGGGGACCAGGGCCA
>JAFGIH010000845.1 GCA_016929985.1 Thermoleophilia bacterium
TCGAAGGTCACGTAGATGGAGGTCGAGTCCTTGTCCCACACGAGAGAGTAGATATCGGCTCCCCGTCTGGCAAACCCGAGTTGCCCCCAACTCCCTACCTGCTTCGACTCCACGTAGACAAGGTACCCCTGGATCGCCCAATCGGCGACGCCGGCCGTATCTGCCACCGGTCTTTCGAAGCGCACCAGGGCCAGCGTGCTCTCGTCTGGGGAAAGGGCCATCCGGTCCCAAACGACCCAGCCGCCGGTCGAGGCCGGCACGGTGATCTCTTGAACCGACCCCTCGTCCGGGTTCCAGAGACGGACGTTCCCCGAAGCCGCATCGGAATACGCGACCGTCGAGCCGCGTCTCCCCGCTGCTACCTCCTCCGAGTAGAGCCCCCACCCAGGAGGACGTCGGTGGTGCAGATCCCGCCGGGCCCCCAACGCCAGAGCACGCCCGGACCGGGTTCGACAGTCGCGGTCACGCCTATCACCGCCTTGAGCCCCTCCGGCGGGACGGCTGCCGTAGCAGGCATGGCCGTCGGGGCCGTCGTGACCGCCAAAGTCGCGATCGTCACGGACGTAGACGTGTCGCCCGACGTACTCGCGGAGTCACGGCCGTCCAACGCCATTCCACACGCCGCCGCCCAGGCGGCCAAGACTGCCAGCAGAGCCACTGAGATGACCTGGGTCCGATTCATCAGTTCCCCCCGCGTTGATTCGCCCCGCCACGTTACGGTGCTGATTCTCAGTCTTGACCGCGGGCATCACAGTAGACTCACGGGTGGGTAACGTTTGTGTTACAGGTCCTGGTGCTAAGCTTGGAGACGCGTAAGGCAACAAGGAGGACCGAGATGTCCGATGAGCTCGAGAGCATGCAGAAGGAGTACCTGTTCCCCTGCGTCGCTACTTACTATGAGAAACCCCTCACCCTGGTCCGTGGCAAGGGGATGTATCTCACCGATTCGCAGGGCACCGAGTATCTCGACTTCTTCGGGGGGATCCTGACGGTGAGTGTGGGCCACTGCAACGAGACCGTGACCCAGGCCGTCGTCGAGCAGAACCAGACCCTACAGCACGTCTCCACGCTCTATATCAACGAACCCCAGGCCCGGCTGGCCAAGAAGCTCGCCGAAGTTACCCCGGGCGATCTCAGCAAGAGCTTCTTCACGTCGTCGGGCACCGAGGCCAACGAGACGGCCGTGCTCTTCGCCCGGCTCGCGACCGGCCACTCCGACATAGTCGCCCTGCGCCACGCATATTCAGGTCGCAGTGAAGTGACCATGAACATCACGGCTCATTCGACGTGGCGCCCCATGCCCAGCAGCGTCGCGTACATAAAGCACGCCCACAACCCGTACTGTTACCGCTGCGCCTTTGGGCTCACCTACCCGGACTGCGATATGCGCTGTGCCCGCGACGTCGAGGAGCTTATCCAGACCACCACCAACGGGCAGATCGCCGCCTTCATGGCGGAACCCATCCAGGGCGTGGGTGGCTTCATCGTGGCGCCGAAGGAGTACTTCGAGGTGGTACTGGAGATCGTGCGCCGATACGGCGGGCTTTTCATCTGCGATGAGGTCCAGACCGGGTGCGGCCGCACGGGCAAGACCTTCTGCGGCATCGAACACTGGGGCGTGCAGCCCGACATCATGACCTTCGCCAAGGGCTTGGCTAATGGACTGCCCATGGCCGCCACCGTCGCCACTCCCGCCGTGGCCGATAGCTACAAGGGCCTCTCCATCGCCACCTTCGGCGGCAACCCCGTGAGCACGCGAGGAGCGCTCGCAACCATCGAGTACATCCAGGACGAGCGACTTGCCGACAACGCCGACATCCAGGGAGCGCGGCTACGCGAGGGTCTCGAGGTGCTCAAGGCCAAGTATCCCAGCATCGGCGACGTGCGCGGTATGGGCCTCATGCAGGCTCTCGAAGTGGTCGATGCGACCTCGCCCGACGGCAAGACCCCCGACCCCAAGAAAGTGGTCCGGGTGTTCGAAGAGACGCGGCGCCTGGGACTGCTCATCGGTAAGGGCGGTCTCTACGGCAACGTCATCCGGCTCACTCCACCCATGATCGTGTCGGCCCGCGAGGTCGAGGACGCGCTCGGGGTGCTCGACAAGGCGTTCGCAGTCGCGGGGTAGCACTGCTGGTGCGCTCTGCCGGCCAAGAGGTCGCTCGCCGGTAGGAGCCTACACGTTGCAGGTTTGCCTGCCCGGCTGCAAGGCAAGAATGGAGAATTCGGAACACGGGACGACTGGAAGGGAGCGCAGGTGGCGACGGTAGAGATCGACGCAGGCGTATGTGGGCACAAGACGATCGTCACGGCTGCTCGGGGCGAGGGATACTCTGTGCGGCTCGACATCAAGAGCGACTGTCCACAGGTGCAGGCTTTGGATGCGCAGGTGAACGAAGTCGACGCCCTTAGGCAGATCAGCTCGAGAGGGGGACTGCCCTCCGTTCTCGAGACGGCCTACGCCGGCTGTGCGCACGCTGCCTGTCCGGTCCCCTCAGGGTTGGTCAAGGCCATCGAAGTCGCAGCCGGACTGGCTTTGCCTCAAGACGTGACAATGCGTGTGAGCCGAGACTGATCGCGACTGGCTGCCCCCGCCGGCCGGCGGGAATGTCGGCTACTGATACTTCTTGAACTGATACTGTGCCGCGAGCGTAGCCTTCTCGTCCTGCGGTAGCGCGGTGAAGTACTTCTTCCACCCGGGGCAGAAGTTGATATGCCAACGCCAGAGCCTGCCCCCGAACGACTTGGGATTGGCGTCGTATTTGGCCCGCATAGGACAGCTTGCGCAGCCTGGCTCCGCCATTTCGTACCTCCATGATCAGTTGGACTGCGGGTGACGCCCTTCGTGCCATAAACCTAGCCGGTATCCCACCTCTTTGCAAGGTCGCTGTCGCGCCGTCGATCACAGGGAGCCCCTGCTATTGTTTATCAGGAAAGAGTGCAGAAACGGGAGGTATGGCCGTGGATCTGGACCAGATCGAGAAAAGGCTCAGGGCTGTCGAGGCCACTCAGGAGATACTCAACCTACATAACGAGTACCTGTTTCTTCTCAACCAGAAGCAGTGGCGAGCAATGGCCGACTGCTTCACCGAGGATGCGGTGGCGTACATCCACGAGAAACGAGTGGGCCGAGAGAACATATTCCAGCTCTTCACCGATGTCATTGCCGGGCTGAATGCAGGGAAGAGCCGCGATGCGCACTTTGCCGTGCAGCCGGTCATCCAGGTGGATGGGGATCACGCCAGAGGTCACTGGCTGATCTACATCTTCATCTCAGATGCCGAGACCGGCAATGCGAAAAGGTGGATACCGGGACGCTACGACTGCGAGTATGTCCGAGTAGAGGGGAGATGGAAGTTCAGCTCACTTACCTATTCCAGCCCCTGGCCGGGTGAAGAACAGTAGCCGCTGCTTCGGACACCGTTAGCTACTCTTGATAGCCTCCAGCATTTGCATGGTCGAGCTCCGGAATCCCCCCATCAGGTCCTTGCGGACCTTCTCCTTGAGTTCGTCCACGGTCCAGCGCCCATCCGGTTTCACGATGTTGCTGATGAAGTCCATCTCCCCGTAGAGCATGACGGCCGAGCCGATCACGAAGAACACCGACCCGGTGATGTCGGCCGCGTCGTCGGTGGAGAGATAGCAGATGAATGGCGCTACATCGTCGGGGCTGGGGCTGTCGGAGATGGGCAGCTTCAGGCTCTCGTGAGACCACAATCCCTGTCCCTCCGGCAGCGCCTTCTCGTAGGCGTCGAGCTCAAAGCCGGCCCGGGTCCGCGCACCGGGAGCGAACGCGTTGCACGTGATGCCGTAGGTGGCCACCTCTTGGGCGACGGCATAGGTCAGGCCCATGACGCCGGCGCTGGCGGCCGAGTAGTTCGCCTGTCGCATGCCGCCCCACTTGAAGGCTCCGGACGTGCAGTTGATGATGCGCCCGGACTTCTGCCGCATCATGAATGGCAGGGCGTGACGGATGCAGTTGAAGTAGGCCTTCGGCTTCACACTGCACACCTTGTCCCAGGTCTCTTCGCTCATCTCCCAGATGGGGCTGAACGCGAACGTCCCGACGACGTTGACGAGGATGTCGATCCTCCCGAACGTGTCGACCGCCGTCTGGATGAGGGCGCGCGAGGTCTCGAAGTCGCTGACGTCGCCGAAGAACGCTACGGCTTGGCCTCCGAAGTCGCGGATGGTCTGCGCGGTGGTCTCGGCGTCGCCCGCGGCCTGCTCGGCTTCCTTCATGAGTGATTCGAGGTCCTCTTTGCCGAGGTTCTTCACCAGATCATCACTCATGATGGCGAAACCCGTGGAGCCGGGCTTGCGGTTGTTCGTGACGACGCTGGCCCCTTCTCGCGCCATGCCGATGGCGATCGACCTACCGATGCCCTGGCCGGATCCGGTCACCACTGCGACCTTGCCCTTCAAGTTGTCACTCACGTCTTGCCTCCCCTCGATTCAGGCCAGGGTACTGAGCTAGAGCTGCAGGTACAAGACCGTCATGGCAAGCGCGTTCATGGCGGCGTGCATGATCATCCCCGGCCACACCGAATCGGAACGCTGATAGAGGTACGCAAAGATGTAGCCCAACAAGAAGGCGGGGATGAAGAAGGTGAGCTCCAAATGGGCGGCCGCAAATAGGGCGGAGCTGATGGTCGCCGCCCATCGCCAGTCGTAACGACCGCGTAGGCCGGCGAAGACGAAGCCACGGAAGAACGTCTCTTCCACCACCGGAGCCACGACCACAACGGTGAAGACCAGCGGCCAAGGACTCGACAGGCGCTCCGCAACAGGGGTCAGATCGGTCTGGATCTCAAGCCCGAAGTAGCTGAGCAGCGTGCCATACAGGCCGCTGAACATGAAATAGCCGAAGAGCAGCCCAACGCCCATCGCCAAGACCCAGAAGGGGAAGCTCACAAACCCGAGCCTTCGGAGCGGAGCATCGCGATCGCGCACGGCGAACCACCACACCGGGACCAGGAACAGCAACTCGGCCAGAGTCGGGAA
>JAFGIH010000846.1 GCA_016929985.1 Thermoleophilia bacterium
GTGGGGTGGTGCCGGTACATAAAGGCCTCGGCCAGCTGCACCCCGGCCTCGGCGCAGGCCTGCGCCATCTCTTCGGCCTGGGCCGCGCTCATGGCCAGCGGCTTCTCACACAGGACATGTTTCCCCGCGGCCGCCGCCTTCATAGTCCATTCGGCATGGGCGTCGTTGGGGAGAGGGATGTAGACGGCATCGACCTCGTCGGAGGCCAACAGCTCCTCGTACCTTCCGTAGGCGCGGGGGATGCCCAGTCGTGCGGCGGCAGCCGCCGCCCGGTCGTAGGAGCGCGAGGCGATGCCCACCACTTCGCAACCTTCGGCGCGCTGGATGGCAGGGATGACCTTGGTCATCCCGATGTCGGCCGTGCTGATGATCCCCCAGTGGAGGCTGCTCATGCGCGTTGGTCTCTCCTTTGCCATGATCCCGTGGCTCGCAAGTCGGCTAGCTGTGCAGTTCGGCCATCTCGGTCTTGGTAGCGGTGCCAGGGAGCTTGCCGATGATGATCATGGCCAGCACTTCGTCCTTGGTCACCTCGCTCCGGTTCACCGTTCCGACGATCTTTCCCTGCAACATGACGGTGATGCGGTCGGCGAGATCGAACACGCCGTGGATGTCGTGGCTGATCAGGAAGATGCCGATGCCCTCAGACTTGAGCTGGCCAATCAGGTCGTGAACCTGAGCGGTCTCCGCCGGCCCCAGCGCGGCGGTGGGCTCGTCCATGATCAGGATCTTGGCGTCGAAGTGCACCGCCCGGGCGATGGCCACCGACTGACGCTGGCCGCCGGAGAGCGACTGCACCGGCGTCTTCAAGTTCTGGAACTGGGGGTTGAGCCGGCCCATGACTTCGCGGGCGGCTTGCTCCATCGCCCGGTCGTCCACCGTCCCCCAGCTGGTGCGCAGCTCGCGGCCGAGGAACATGTTGGAGGGCGCGTCGATGTTCTCCGCCAGGGCGAGGGTCTGGTAGATGGTCTCGATGTTGTACTTCTTGGCGTCGCGCGGCGTTTCGATGTCCGCCTTCTCGCCGTTGATGTAGATCTCCCCCGAGTCGGCCGGGTGGGCTCCCGAGAGGGTCTTGATCAGGGTGGTCTTGCCGGCGCCGTTGCCGCCCACGAGGCCGACCACCTCGCCGGCATAAAGGTCGCAGCTGACGCCGTCCACCGCGTGCACGCCGCCAAACGCCACGCGAATGTCGCGGAACTCGACCAGTGGGGTCCGTCTGGTGGTCTCGTTTGTCACGGTCATCTCGGCCTCCGCCTGTAGTACGAATCGACGGCCACGGCCGCGACCAGGACGATGCCGGCGGCGACGTCCTGGATCGGGGCCTCCACGCCGATCAGCGCCATACCGGATTGCAGCGACTGCATGACCAGGGCGCCCAGCACCGCCCCGGCGGCGGTGCCCACGCCACCGAGCAGCGAGGTGCCGCCGATGACCGCCGCGGCGATCACGTACAGCTCGGCGCTGGTGCCGAGAGCACTTACCGCCGCGTTGAGCCGGGCAGTCTGCACGGCGGCGGCCAGGGCCACCAGGATCCCCATGACGATGAAGGTCCACATGACCGTGGCCCGCGTCTTGATGCCGGCCAGCTCGGCGGCCTCGGGATTGCCCCCGATGGCGAACACGTAGCGGCCGAAGCGGAGCCGGGTGGCGATGAAGGTCATCACCAGGGTCACCCCGATCATGATGAGCACCGGGATGGCCAGCCCGAAGGGGATGTTGCCCCCTCCGCGCTCGGCGGCAACCAGCGGCGGCAAGAAGTAACGATTGAGGTAGGCGACGGCCCCGAGCACCACCCCGCAGTAGAGAATACCCAGGGAAACCTCGGCCCAGACGGGACGCTGCCGCAAGCCGTACTTGTTCCGTTGGCGGCGGCCGTTGAGCAGCAGGGCGACGATCCCCACACAGGCCGCGCCCGCGACTATCCAGCTCCATAGCCCACCGATGTTGCCCCGCGAGCCACCCCCGATCAGCTGGAAGGTCTTGTCCATGGGGGCGATGGTCTGCCCCTTGGCCATCCACCAGGCGAAGCCGCGCCAGACCAGCAGGCCGCCGAGGGTGACTATGAACGCCGGCACCCCCACGTAGGCGACGAGGACGCCGTGCAGCGCACCGATGAGGGCCCCCATCAACAGGCCAGCTACCAGGGCGATGATCCACAGCGCCCAGTGATCGAAGCCGAGCCACTCGGGGAGGATCTTGGCTTGCAGTATGGCCATTCCCATGCCGACCACGCCCAGCACGGAACCGACCGAGAGGTCGATGTTGCGGGACACGATGATCAGCACCATGCCCGTGGCCATGATGGCCACGGTGGCGGTCTGCACCGACAGGTTCCACAGGTTGCGCGGGGTCAGGAACGTCCCGCCGGACCAGAAGTGGAAGCCGACCCAGATGACCGCCAGCAACCCCAGCATGCCGAGCAGCCGGGTGTCGACCTCGGCGGTTCGCAACAGCGACCCGACTCGCGATCTTGGTCGCGCAGTGTCTGCGGGCTGCGGTAAGAGGGGCGGGCCCTGTGTCACACTCATGGCACCTCCCGGCCGGTGAGCCTGCCTA
>JAFGIH010000847.1 GCA_016929985.1 Thermoleophilia bacterium
AAGGAGATCACCAAGCCGCGCATGGTGCTCTGGGCGCCGCGGGGGTAGTCCTCAGGTCCGACACGACCGCTCCCCAAAGCGGCGGACTGGGCACCTACGGCTTCGATGCCCGTACCGGCGGCGGACAGGCTGCCGGTACTGCCGCTCGATTGGACTCGAGACTAGGGGACGGTACTGCCGGCCCGGGTACTGCGCAACACGCACCGTTTCACGTTATACTCTTCATCCGATAACGCTGGCCTTGACCTGGGCTGGGACGCTATACTGCAATAAGTATAACGACCACTCAGGAGGAGTCATCCATGCAGAACCGGTTCATGAGAATACGCGGAGCGGCGGCCCTTCTGGCGGCACTGCTCGTCCTGCTCGTGGCGTTCGCCGCCGCGTGCGGGGAAGACGAGGCGGCCACGGGTGCCTCGGCGCCGACGACCGCTGCGCCGTCCGCGGAACCCCAGCCGCTGCTCGTGGCCGCGGCTGCGGCCATGAAGGCGTCGTTCACCGAACTGGGACCGGCCTTTGACGCGGCGAACAATGCCAAGACCACCTTCACCTTCGACGCCTCCGGCTCTCTGCAGACCCAGATCGAGGCCGGGGCGCCGATCGACGTGTTCGCCTCAGCGGCGTGGAAACAGATGAACAACCTCCTCGACCAGGATTTGGTGGACAAGGCGTCCGTGGTCGTCTTTGCCAAGAACGAGGTGGTATTGGCGGTTCCGGCGGACTCTCCACTCACAATTACGAGCATCGAAGAGCTCACCAGCGGCGAGATCGAGCGCGTGGCCATCACCGACCCCGAGACCTCGCCTCTGGGCGCGGCGGCGGTCGAGGTCCTGACCACGCTGGGGATACTGGATGCCCTGCAGCCCAAACTGATCTACGCGAAGAACGTCTCCCAGGCGCTCACCTACGTGGAACAAGGCGAAGTGGACGCGGGCTTGATGTTCGCCACCGACGCGAAGGCGGGCGGCGACAAGGTCAAGGTCGTAGCCACCTCCGACCCGGGCTGGCATGGCGAGATCGCTTTCGTCCTCGCCACAGTGAGCGCCGGCGAGAGCAAGACCCTCGCGCAGACGTTCATCGACTTCGTCCTCGGCCCCGAGGGGCAAGCGATCCTCAACAAGCACGGGTTCCTTTCGCCACCGGCGAGCTGATCACCGGGCGGATTAGGAGAACGATGGCAGGCGCAAGGGAGAGGACATAGCGGTGGACGTGCTCTCTCCTTTGCGCCTGTCGCTGCAGGTGGCCGTCTGCGCCACCATCGCCACCGTCATCGTGGGTGTCCCGCTGGCGTATCTGCTGGCCCGCCGGAGGTTCAAGGGCCAGAACATCGTCGACCTGCTGGTCACTCTCCCCATGGTGCTGCCACCCACTGTGATCGGCTACATCCTCATCCTGGTGATAGGCCGCAACGGTCTCCTGGGCAAGGCGTACCACGGTCTCACCGGCGACGATCTGGGCATCATGTTCACGTGGTGGGCGGCCGTGATCGCCTCGTTCATCGTGTCGTTCCCGCTCCTGGTTAAGACTGCGCGCGCCTCGATGGAGGGAGTCGAGCAAGAGCTCATCAACGCCTCCTACACGCTGGGACGCTCGGAGGCCCACACCTTTCTCCATGTGGTCATCCCCCTCTCCATCCGGGGGATCATCGCCGGAGCGACGCTATCGTTCGCCCGGGCTATGGGTGAGTTCGGCGCCACCATGATGGTCGCGGGCAACATCCCCGGCAAGACCACCACCATGCCGCTCATGATCTACAACGAGACCATCTACGGCGACTGGGGCAACGCTCTTTGGATGGTGCTGGTCTTCGTGGGGTTGGCCGCGGTCATCATCTATTTCTCCAGCCGGCTGGGCAGGAAGGGGATGGCCTGGTGAGCGACTCGCGGCTCGAAGTCCGGCTGCGCAAGAAGGTCGACGGTTTCTGTCTGGATGCCTCTTGGTCCATGGACAACGAACTGGCCGTGCTCTTCGGCTACTCCGGCTCGGGCAAGTCGATGACCATGCGCATGTTGGCCGGCCTCGTCCGGCCGGACTCGGGGCGCATCGTCCGCGACGGTGAAGTGCTGTACGACAGTGAGACCAAACGGTCGGTGCCGCCCCAGGAGCGGCAGTTCGGCTTCGTCGGCCAAGACTTGGCACTGTTCCCTCACATGACCGTGGCGAAGAACATCGCCTACGGCCTGAAGGGGCTCAGCAAGGAGGAGTCGCACGCGCGCGTGGCCGAGTTCATCAGGCTGCTGCACCTCAAAGGGCTCGGCGTGAGACTCCCCCGCGAGATCTCCGGGGGGCAGCGGCAGCGGGTCGCCTTGGCTCGGGCGCTGGCCAGCCGTCCCAAGGCTTTGCTCTTGGACGAGCCCTTCTCGGCACTTGATTCGCCACTGAAGGCGGAGCTCTGGGAAGCCATCCGCGAGGTGCGTGAGCAGGTGAGGATCCCGATACTGGTCGTGACCCACGATCCCACGGACGCGCGTACCGAGGCCGACCGCATCATCGTGTACGGTGCGGGCCGCGTGCTACGGTGTGGTACCCCGGACGAGGTGCTCTGCGACCCGGACTGCCCCGAGATCGCGACGCTCATCGCCGACGACCATCCCGCCACGAAGACCGGCTCCGGCAGCACCAATGGGCTTCATGTCCTCATGTCCAGCCTGGACGGCAGCTCTCCCTACGCGCTGGGCGAATCTTCCGACGCCGACCTCGAGTGGCGCCCACGCTCGGCCGGCCGGGGCCTCGGGTCCTGGCCCGGGCGTCTGCGCCGCGCATACTCCATCTGGAGCAAGTTGTAGAGCACCTGCGCACCCCCCGCGCCATCGTTCTTTTGACCTCTTGACAGCCTTCGCATCCTCTTATAAGATGCATCTAGATATATCGTGATACATCTCACGGAAGGACAGTGAGGACGATGAGAGACAGATTCAGACCAGGATTCGGCGAGAGCAGACACGCCTTCGGCCCTATGCGCCCGCCCATGCACGGCTCAGGCCCGCGCTTCTTCGAGAGGGGCGGCATCAAGTTCGCCATCCTCGGAATGCTGAAAGACAAACCCCGGCATGGCTATGACATCATCAAAGAGATGGAGGAGCGTTCGGGCGGCTTCTACAGCCCCAGCCCGGGCGTCATCTATCCCACTCTGCAGGCCCTCGAAGATCAAGATCTCGTGATCTCCGCCGCCGAGGAGGGCAAGAAGGTCTACTCTATAACCGAGAAAGGCATCGCCTTCCTCGAAGAGCACAAAGAGCGGGCCAAGCGTCATCGCGACCGCTTCGAGGCCAACTGGGGCCCGGGTCCGGCCGGTGAGGGCTGGAGCGCCATGGCCGACATACGCGATACCCTGGGTGAGGTGAGACGCGCCGTGCGTAGAAGCGCAGGCGACACCGACAAGCTGAAGGAGATCGGCGCCGTGTTGGAGGATGCCGCCGCGAGGATCAAGGAGATCATCAAGCGGTAGGTTCATAGCCGGTCAGAAGGTGAGGTTCTCATGAGCGGTCCACGGGTGCGAAAGGCGCTGCTGGTCGCGCTGACTTTGGCGGCGCTGTCGTTCGTGCTGACCGGCTGTTCCGCCGAGATGGGTCTCACCA
>JAFGIH010000848.1 GCA_016929985.1 Thermoleophilia bacterium
CGGTGGTCAGCAGCGGGTAGCCGGCGGCCTGGAGGGCGCGGGCCAGCCCCGCGGTCTCGCGCAGCTCGCTTGCCGACAGCGCCAGACCCTCCTTCGAGCCGCTGAACCCCGCGTTGAGCATCACTCCGGTCTCCATGGGACAGAAGTAGAGGCCGGCGCCCCAGCGTTTCGCAACCGGGGCGACTCTGCGCAGTGCGCCAGGGTTCTCGCGAGACAGCACGGTGTTCACCAGCAACCACGGGCGAAGGCGGTCGGAACTGAGTCCCACCGCGAATCCGTCCAGGCGCTCGAACAGGCCCGGCAGTCCGCGCATGCGGTCGTGTGCGTCGCCCACGTCGTCCAGGCTCACGATGAGTGTCCGCACCAGGCCTCGCAGCTCGTGCCAGCGTTCGGGGAGCAGCCACCCGTTGGTGATCAGCACCACCGCGAGTCCTGCCGCGCGGGCCACCTCGAGCAGTCCGGCCAGATCGGGCCGCAACAGGGGTTCACCGCCCCACACCACAAGAAGTGGAAAGCCATCGGCGCCGGCCTGCCGGTAGAGCCAGGCGATCTCTTCGGTGGTCAGCTCACGAGTGCCGGGGCGGGCGGTCTCGTCCTCGCCGGCGCGCCACAGACAGGTGGCGCAGCGGGCGTTGCAGCTCCTGGTGATCAGGTGGCTGAGAAAGAGCGGGCGCCTGCGCACCCTGGCCTGCACGATGCGCCGCGTGAGACGGACCTCGGCTCCGGTCCGGCCGGCACTGTGCTGCGCGGTAGACAGCGACGTGCGACCCGATGAGTGCGATTGCGCCATGTGGGTACTCTTCCGGTGGATGAGGTTCCACTAAACACAGAAGCGAAAGGACACGCGGGATATGGGCGGCCGTCTGGATGCCTCGAGACTCCACGTGACGTTCGCTGCCGGCACCTCTCGCGATGGCCCGGCGATGCCGCGCACCTATGCGCTGACGCAAGGGGAGGGTTTTGCATGAGCCGGAAGATCGATATCGGGGCCGCGGCGGACTTCGCCCACGGCACCATGAAGGCGGTCGAGGTCGAGGGGCGCGATCTGCTGATCGCGCGGGTGGGCGACCATTTCTACGCGGCCGATGAGCGTTGTCCGCACCTGGGCGGCCATCTGGCCCGCGGCGTGCTTGAGGGTACGGTGGTGCAGTGCCCCCTTCACGGCTCGCGCTTCGACCTCGTCGACGGCAGCGTGCTGCGCTGGACCAAGGCGTCGGGCCTGATGCTCAAGCTGGGCAAGCTTTTCAAGCCTGAGAAGGCGCTCAAGACCCATCCGGTAGCGGTCGAAGACGGAAGGCTGCTCGTCGAGGTCGACTAGGGCGGCCTACCAATCCCAGGCCGGCCGACTGCCCTAGGCCAGTGTGCCACCCCTTGCTTCGATGAGGTGGCGCGTGAAGCCCGAGTGGAGCGAGCTCCTCGGGTCGTCGCCCCATCGGCACAGTAGCTCGAACATGGGCTTCGTGACGGTGAAGGCGAGCATCCACGGCTCCAGATGCTGACGCATCGCTTGGTCGGTCGAGCCGATGATGGCCTGCGGCGACTCGATATCGTCGAAGAGTGTCGCCAATTGCATGCAGCCCGAGCCGAAGCGCGACAATATCGGCTCCACATCGTCGGGACGGCTGTAGTAGGTGGCCCCCGTGGCGAGGATGGCCAGCTGGTCGGCGTTCACGTAGAAGGTCACCGTGCGCAGGTACTCGTATTGCTCCGGGCGGAGGGGGCCGAACAAGAGATGCCCGTGGATGGGGTGGTAATCCTGGGCTGAATCCAGCCAGAGGTTCATGAGCCGGGAGTTCTCCCGCAGGCCCTCCTCTTCGCACAGAAAGTCGACCAGCTTCTCGCGCGGCATGCCGCCCTCGCCGAAGAGATGCCCGCCGGCGCACCCCGCCCTCTCTTCGGTGAGGTGGAGCGTTCTGCCCTCGCGCCACTTCTCGAACGCGGCGAAGAGACATTGTCTGCCCTCAGGCACGACCAAAGGCTCGAACGGCTCCGGGTCGGGCGCGTCGTAGAAGCCGATGAGCGGCACGCTGATCGAAAGCGTCTCGAGTACCTGCGAGGGATCAGGCTGCACGGTCACTCCTCTCCCAAGGTGACGAGCTGCTCCGAAGGCTCTTCGAGGCCGGCCGGTTCCACCGCGGACATCAGTTGGAATAGCCGCGGCAGCAGCATGGGTTTGAGTAGTAGGGCTCGCCCTTTGACCCTGACGCGGCCGCATAGGAAGGCCCGCGATTGTAGGAGCGCGCTCTGAGGTCCCCAGATCACCAGGTCGGGACGTTTCGGGACGCCGTCATGCACCAAGAGCTTGCCTCCCAAGAACTCCAAGGTCACCGCGACCTGGGTATCGGTGGCCTTGATGGCGATCTCGCCCTGCAGATGGTCGAAGTGGGCGCGGAGTCCGGCCCGCCGTTGGATGTTCTTGTGCACGAGGTCAATCAGTCGCGGGGCAAGCCCGGCTTCCTGGGCCGGATGATCGACCCTCACAGGTAGCGCCGAGAGGGCGTGGCGGGGCTGCCAGTGCCTGATTCTCAAGGTGTGGATGCTCCGGTCCGGGCATACATACCGGTGATGGTATCACCTGCGCTCAGGCTATAGACTGCCACCCATGGCCGACGGTATGGACAGACGGCAGCGCGACCGTGCCCATGCGAGAGCGTTGGAGCGGAGCTACAGGCGGCTCAAGAAGCAGGGCGCGACAGACGACGACGCCGGTGAGATAGCCCGCGAGGTCGCCGACCGCTCGGCCGAGCGGATGAGGGCCCCGGTATTTCACACCGACCAGGAGTTCGCCGGCGTGGCCAACGACATCTGCCAGAAGCTGGCCGGCGGCGTGAGCTATTACGAGCTGTTCGGCGACACTCCCTATCTGGCGGGCGGACGCATCGACCGGGTCGTCTCTCTGGCCACCCGGACGGACCCGCCGGTGGAGACGCCGCTCGCCCGCGCGGCGAAGAGGGCCACCGCGCTCGAGAGGCTCTCCGGGGGAGTGGCCGTGTTGCTGTTCGCACTGGCCCTGGGCACTCTGGGCCTCTGGTATGCGGTCCTTGTCGGTATGGTCGTCAGTGTTGCCGCCGAGATCTACGTCCAGGCGCTCATGCCTCGTACTCTCCGCAAGGCCGCCGCTACCTACCACGTGCCGGCGGCGGTCCTCGCGGCCGCCGCCATCGCCCTCATATTCCTTGCCTACCGGTGGTACGGAGGGGTCACCGAGTACCCATACCTCATGGCTGTGGTGGCTGCCGTGACCGTAGTGACTATCGCCTTCCTTATCCCGGGCGTGGTGCTCGGCAGGCTTGTCGTTGCGCATGAAGCCAGGTGGAGACGCGACCTGGAACGCACCCTTCTCGAGCAGAAGGGTCACGGGGAAGGTCCCAAAGATCGGTAGGGCTACGGGCCCGCCTCTTGACAACGGGCCTGCACAATAGATACTCGCGGGCGGGAACCGGGCGGACCGTATCGGGGTCGAAGCTCTCTGGATATCCAAGTCAGAGAAGGGTGGTCAAGCCATGAGTCGTCCACGCACAGCGGCCGTCATTTCTGCCGTTGCTGCATCTACGGCTGGTTTCATGGTGGCCAGCCGGTCGAACCTGCTGGGTACGGCTGCCGGCGCCATGCTCATGCCGTTGGTGTACACCCTTGTGGCCCATTGGTCGACCGAGGGCCTCGGGTGCGTGGGCCGCTGGGCCCGCCGCCGCTTGGGCCTCAAAGTCGAGGACGAGAAGGCAGACGGCTCTTCGGCCGTCAAAGAAACGGCCGCAAAAGAGACGTCCGAGTCGAGCCCACGGCCATCTCCGGGTAGGCGCAGTCTTCTGGGTCAATGGCTGCTGGCCGGGTTCTCGCTCCTGGCGCTGGCCGTGAGCATCTACGCGGTGGCCGTGCCGGGTCCGATCCGCACCGTGGTCGTCCAGGAGCGGGTGATCGAGAAGACGATCACAGTGACTACCGAGTCCGATGCCTCGGATGCTGAACCCCAGCTCTTGGCGAGTCTGGACGGAGCCTCAGAAACCGAAGCCGCACAGACTACCGGGTCTGCCGCCGCGGATGGGCGGTCCGGCGCAGCAGCTACCGAGACTACCGAACTCGGCTCTACACAGGCCGAGCAGTCTGACGTGCAGGAGCCCGCCGCTACAGGCACGGGCACGACCGATACCACGGGCGGTGAGGCGGGGGGCACGGCCACCGATGCCACGTCTTCGGGCCCCGCGTCGGAGCAGCAGGGAGGGGATACGCCGTCCGA
>JAFGIH010000849.1 GCA_016929985.1 Thermoleophilia bacterium
ACGGTCAGGGCGCAGTCCAGGAGACGGTCGCGGGTCTGGGTGATGGGCTTCTTGCGCCAGGCGGCCAACGCTCTCGTGAATGCAGAACGGGTGGCCATCTTGAGGCGCAGATGATTGCCTACTGAGACGCCCACTCCCTCGGCTGCGAGCGAGTACTTCTGCGCGAGGAGCTGATAAGTACGGACCATCAGGGCTACGCGACGCCGGCCGCGGGAATCGTCCCGCTCTCCCTTGGGCAGGCCCGAGAGCACTTCTTCCAAAGTGGCAAGAGGCATCTGGGCTACACGGTCGACGAACGACTCGGTCTCATCCTGCAGTGCAGGCTCAGACGCCGGCCCCTCCAGGGGATCCTCGCCGTCGAGTGCTGTCCTCAGCGCCGCGAGTACCTCATGCGGTCCCTCTGCCCACTCTCTCTCGCGGCGCACCGCGGCAAGTGTGTTCGCCGACAGGTAGGGTTTGAGCCCTGACACGTCGAGATCCATCCAGTACCTGAGCACCGCTCTGCTGAAAGCCACCAAACGGTTGGACGACTCGGCGTGCGACTGCTTGCGCACGAAGTGCATCAGGGTGTCGTGGCGGCTGCAGATCTCGTCCAGCTCGGTGGTGACGGCGCGGAGCTCGCCCTCTGCGCCCACATCGTTGAAGTAGACGGGGAAGGCTCGTAACAGTTGCTTGGCGACGAAGTAGATGGGCCGGGTGTCGGCATTGAGAAAACGGGTGACGTCGCGCTGGAAGAGGTCGGTGTCGGCGATATAGACGCCCCCCAGCCGCAGCTGCACGTTGAGCGCCGCGGCCAGCCGCTCGTAGAGGGCCGGGTTCGATTCGATGATGTGCATCCAGCAGCGGATCTTGGGCAGGTGGTAGGGGTTGACGACCGTCTCCCACTCGTCGGTGGCGCCCTGGATCTCCGGGTACTGGAAGAGCCAGGAGAGCACGTCTTCGATGAGATGATCCGCGGCGGCCACGTTCCCCGCTTCGCCGATAGCGACTCCTATGGCTTCGTAACACTGAAAACGCATGAGGAGGAACTGGTTGTCGCGTGTCCGGAAGAAACGAGTGAGGCGGCTGAGGATGCGCTCCACATCCATGTGCCTCTCCGGCTTCATCAACTGCCGTACGACCGCTAGGAGGTCGACCATGACTTCGTTCTGCCGGTATCCCATGGTGTCGTCTTTCAAGAAATACAAGCAGACGGCGAAGCGGTCTTCGAGGTTGTCGATCCGATAGATCTGGTCGATAGCGTCGTCGAGTATGGCGGAGAAAGCCGGTAGGTCCGCCGACAGCAAGGTGGCGGTCTTGGCATTCTTAGCTTCGGAGATGAGGGCTCCTACGCTCTCTGGAGCTAACGACCTGAAGCTGCTCGCGACGGTCTCTGGATGGGTGAGCTCCGCCTCGTCCGACATCGCCCACTCGGGTATGGGAAGCCGCTCGGCGATACGGTGATACCCGAGCAGGAGCAGCGAACGATAGATCTCCGAGAACACCGGCTCTAGGGGGGGCCGATGGGCGGCCGCCCGCAGCAGGCCTTGCAGCAGAGTGTCACGCTCCAGGGCGGCCAGCGATTGTCGCGGGATGAACCCGGAGAGGCACTTGGCAACGGATACGAGGGGTTCGTCATACTCGTTTGAGTGAGCACCGGACAGTGCCGCTGTGCACCAGGTGAGCAGTTGCCGGAGCAAGAGAGACGCCTGCTGCGTGGTAAGAGGCGTATCGAGCAGGTCGAGAATCAGCTCGGAAAGCAACGAGAAGGCCTCTGCGCGCGCTTCAGAGCGCTCGAAATAGGTCCAGTTGCGAAGAAGGATGGTCTGGAATCCGTCGACCAGGAGGTCGACGTTTCGATGTGTGTGGAAGTACTCGGCAAGAGTCTCGGCCAAGGGGGTTTTGACGCCCTGGTATCCCTCGACCGCCTCGATGAGCGGGAGATACCGTTCGGGGATGATCACCGGTTCGGTCGTTCCGGGGAGATTCGCTCTCAGGGCGTCAGAATCGAGGGGTATCTCGATCGGCTCCATCAGTCCTCTTGCTCGGTGTCTCCGCGCTCGCCGGCCTCTGCCACCTCCGACTGCCCCTCTTCTCCAGGTTGCCTGTTCAATCTGGTCAGCAGCACCCGGCAGATGCGCATGCCATCGACCTCCAGCACCTGGGCTCGGAAATTGCCCACCTCGGCCTCGTCCCCGACTTTGGGCCTGCGCTGCAGCTGCTCGAACACCCTGCCGCCCAACGTCGGGAAGCCTTCCTCTGGGACTTGGAGTCCGACGGCCTCTTCCAAGAAGTCGACTCGAGCCCCCCCGTCGACTGAGTAACTGCCGTCGTCGCGGTCTTCTAATTCGGGCGCCTCCACATCGAACTCATCTTGCACCTCGCCGATGAGCTCCTCGACGACATCCTGGATGGTGACGATGCCGGCCGTGCCGCCGTGCTCATCCACCACAATGGTGAGCGGTGTCCGTGTGCTCTGGAACCGCTGGAGCGCCAGCTCAATATTGGAGGTCTCGGCAATGAAGCCCACCGGGCGCAGCAGGCGGCGGAGGTTGGTGCTGTCCGGTGCGCGATAAAGATCTTTGACGTGTACGTAGCCCACGATGTTGTCGACGTCTTCCTCGTAAGCGGGGTAGCGGGTGTGGTTCGTGTGCGCTATCTCCTC
>JAFGIH010000850.1 GCA_016929985.1 Thermoleophilia bacterium
ATGCTCTGGATGGCCTCGGCTATCTGCTCCAAGCCGGCCAGCTGCTGCTGGCTGGAGGCGGTGACCTGCTGCGACGATTCGGCATCCTTGGCCGCGCGTTCGGACAGATCCTGCATGAGCTCGGCGGTCTCCACGGAGCGCCGCCTGCCCGCTTCGACGCTCTCACGGCCGCGTTCAGCCGCTTGAGCGGCCGTCTCCGAGGCCTTCTGGATCTCGCTCAAGATGGTGCGGACCTGGATGACGGCCTGCTTGGATTGCTCGGCCAGGTTCTTGACCTCTTGGGCCACCACCGAGAAGCCCCTGCCGTACTCACCGGCCTTGGCCGCTTCGATGGCAGCGTTCACCGAGAGAAGATTCGACTGCTCGGCCAGATCGTTCACTGCCGCCACCACGTCCCCCGCCGCTAGGGTCCGCTCGCCCAGCCTCTCGATGGTCTCGGAGAGGACGCCCATGTCGCCCTGCATCTGCTCGATGTCCGACGCGGTCTGCTCCACCAACAGTCGGGCGGACCCGAGCGACTGCGCAGCGTTCTCCGCCCCCTGCGCCGCAAACGAGGCCTTCTCGTGCGCAAGCACGGCCGTCTGCTTGACTTCCTCCACGGTGGCAGTGGTCTCGTTCGTGGCGGCCGCGGTCTGCGCGGTATTGGCCGCGACCTGTGAGGCGACCGCCATGAGCTCCGCAGTCGCCGTGCTGAGATCGCCGGCGGCGGCCTTCAATCTGTGTCCGAGGCTGTGAGAAAGACGCCAGGTCAGGAAGATGCCCAAGATGACCCCGACCGCCACGAGAACGCCGGCGAGCGTCATCCCGAGGGTGTCGTCGAGCCCGTAACCAAGCCACAGGATAGCCACGACCCCAAGGAAGACCACGTCGAGGACCATCAGGCCGTACCCGATCATCAACCGGCGTTGAACCGCCAACCTCTCGCCGAACCAGGTCACCCCCGCCTCCTCGGTCTCTGCGTGAGAACCCGCACGGCGCCAGCGCGCGGTGCGGAGAACCGCTACTTCTATCGGAAGCTTGACGGTAATGCTTGAAGGCCGATGGCTCGGGCCCTCACCTCTCTAGAAATGGTTGCGGCACGAGAAGAAACACCTGCACGGTGAGAGCCACAGGACAGCGCGATACGCGGGTGAAGATTCGAGCGTGGCTATCGCCGGCTCCGGACTAGCCAATCTTGCGCAGGTCCTTCTCCCGTCCTATGACCACGAGGACATCGTCGGCCGAGATGCGCGAGTCCGGACCGGGCAGGAAGTCTATGTCCTGGGGATCGCCCCGATTGATAGCGATCACGAACACGCCGTGCCGGGCCCGGAGAGCAAGTTCCCGGAGAGTGCGGCCGTCATACTCGGAGAGAGCCTTCATCTCGACCACTCGATACTCGCCCGCAATCGGGACGAAGTCCACCAGATTGGGGTTCATGATGTGCGCGCCTATTCGCCGGGCGGTGTCCCGCTCGGGGAAGATCACCTCGTCGGCGCCTATCTGTCTCAGCACTGTCGCGTGATCGTCGCTAAGAGCCTTGGCGCGGACCACAGGTACGCCCAAGCGTTTGAGATACAGGGTCGCGAGAATGCTCGACTCAATGCTCTCACCCACGCTGACGACCGCCTCATCGACCTCGGGCGAGACTACCGAAGCCAGTGCAGCTTCGCTGTGAACGTCAAGGGCGACTGCCCGCTGCACCCGGTCACCGATCTCGTTGACCAACGCCTCGTTGCGGTCGATAGCCAGGACTTCGCAAGCCCCCGCGAGGGTCAAAGCCAGCTCCCAACCGAAGTGCCCCAGACCGATGATACATACCTGCTTCTTGTGCCTGCTCATCCGATCATCACCTTCCCTTCGGCGAATGCGACTCGAGATGTCCTCCGGTAGATGGCAAGGCCGGCCAGCGTCAGAGGTCCCAGCCTGCCGACGTACATCGTGGCTATAATCCATATCTTGCCGACCGTGCCCAGGCCGGCGGTGACACCGGCCGTGAGCCCCACTGTGCCAAAAGCCGAGATCTGCTCGAACAGGAGATTCTGAAACTGCATCCCCGGCTTGCCCTGCTCGTAGTGGGCCAGCACCAGCACGCCGATGAGGTTCCATGCGACCGCAAGCAGCAGGAGGAGGCTCGCGCTGCGGATGACGCGCCGGCTCAGCTTCCTGCCCCCAAGGCTCACTTGGTCGTCCCCGGTGATGTACGACCGTGCCTGAGCCGCCAGCACCGCCACCGTGCTGGTCTTGATGCCGCCGGCGGTCGAGCCCGGGGAGCCCCCTATGAACATGAGCCCGCTCAGGACCAGCAGAGAAGCCAAGGGCAGAGCTCCGATGTCCACCGTATTGAAGCCACAAGTGCGGGCCGAGACCGACTGGAACACGGCGGCCTCCACCCGCTCTCCCCAACCCCGCTCACCGTTCGTCAGGCCGAACAACAGGATCAATGCCGCGCCCCCCACAAGCAACAACAGGCTGGTCCGAAGAACCACGTCGGCATGCAGGGTGAGACGGCGGGCTTGGACCCGTGCTGCTCGAGTGACGACTCGCTTGGACTCCAGGAGCAGCTCGTGTATCACCATGAACCCCAGTCCGCCCACGATAACCAGCACCATGACGAACGCGGTGAAGGTGTGGTTGCCGCGCACCTCCATGAGGCCATCGGAGAAAATGGAGAACCCGGCGTTACAGAAGGCCGATACCGAGTGGAACAGCCCCTGCCACAGAGCGGAACCCACCGACCCGCCCGAGAACAGGGTCGCCGCCAACACAGCGGTCCCCACCAGCTCCGTCGCGAAAGTGATGACCGTGATCTGCCAGAACAGGCGCTTGAAGTCGCGCACTCGATCGGCCTGGAAGAGACTGTCGTGCAGGGCAGCCTGGGACCGGAGTGACATCCGACGGCCTATGAGAGAAAAGGCCATAGCCGCGTACGTCATCACGCCCAGTCCTCCGATCTGGATGAGAAGGAGGATGATGACCTGGCCGGCGACCGTGAAGTCGGTCGCAGTGTTGAGGGTGACCAGACCCGTGACGCACACAGCCGATGTTGACGTGAACAACGCATCCAAGTAGCCCACCGAGCCGGATTGATGAGACCAAGGCAGCCACAGAAGGACGGAACCGATGAGAATCGCGGCTGCGAAACCCATCGCCGGGAGAGCTTGGGGCGTCCGCAGGGCATGGAGGGCCCGAGAGACAAAAGCACTTGCCTTCATGAGTAGAAGATGTTACCCGAAGTGCAGGCCATACGTAGGACGGCGCAGTGACCCTCTCCGGCCGGCCCCCGCGACCATCTCCTTTGACTCCGGCAGGCATCGGCCTATACTGAGGCCACTGGGAAAGAGGGGGAATCCGGTGAAACACACGAAAAGCATCGTCGTCGCCGTGCGATCGCTCGTCAGACCGCGGTCCCATCGGCGCCCTGGTGGTAGCGCCGCAGCAGATCCAGGAACTCCTCGCCATACTTCTCGAGCTTGCGGCCTCCGACACCACTCACCTCCAGCAGCTCGTCGGGAGTGGCAGGCCGCCTGCGGGCCATCTCCCACAGGGTGGCGTCGTGAAAGATCACGTACGCGGGCAGGCCTTCCCGGGCGACTATCTCTCCGCGCAAGGCCCGGAGCTCTTCGAAGAGGTCCTCGTCGTCCGCCGAGCCTGGGTGAGCAGCGGACCCGGGGCCAACCGCCGAACCCGAGCCCTCGGCCGCGGCGGCGCGTCCGCCTTTGGACGGCTTGATCTTCGACTCAGGCTTGGGCTTCGCCGCCACCGTCAGCCGGGGACGGGCAAGCATCAGCGTCGTCTCACCTCGCAGCACCGAGGCGGCGGCCGGGGCCAGCTTGAGCACGGGATACTCACCCATCTCCTGTCGCAGATAACCCAGGTGCACCATCTGCATCACCAGGCTCCGCCACGCCTCCGCGCTCGTATCGGCCCCGATGCCGTATGTGGACAGACGGTCGTGCTGCAGGTCGAGGACCCGCTGGTTCTTGGAGCCGCGCAACACCTCCACCACGTGGTTCATCCCGAACCGCTCGCGCAGCCGGTACACGCAGGAGAGCGCCTTCTGCGCGGCCTCGGTGGCGTCGTAGAGCTGAGGAGGGTCGAGACACACGTCGCAGTTGCCGCAGTCGGACTCCCGATCCTCCCCCAGGTACCCCAAGAGAGCACGCCGCCGGCAGCTGAGCGCCTGGGCGAAACTCACCAGAGCACCGAACTTGTGCTGCTCCACGGCCACCCGTTCCGGGTTCTCACCCGAGGCGATGAGGGCCCGCACCCGGGGGACGTCCTCCCACCCGAACAGCATGAGCGCCTCAGCCGCTGATCCATCCCGGCCCGCCCGGCCGATCTCCTGATAGTAGCCCTCGAGATGCTGCGGCAGGTCCCAGTGGACCACGAAACGCACGTTGGTCTTGTCGATGCCCATCCCGAAGGCCACCGTCGCAACGACGATCTGGACGCGGTCGAAGATGAAATCCTCCTGGACCCTCTCCCGGTCGGCGGCCGATAGCCCGGCATGGTAGGCGGCCGCCTCCAGACGCTGGTCCCGCAGATACTCCGCCACCCCCTCAGTGCGTCTGCGGGTGGAACAGTAGACGATGCCCGCGTCGCCGGCGTGAGCTTCGAGGAAGCGTTTGAGTTGAGCGCGGGGGTTGTGCTTCTGGACCACCCGGATGCTGATGTTGGGCCGGTCGAAGCTCGATACGAACATGGGTGCGTCGTGGAGTCCCAGCTGGTGACGGATGTCTTCGCGCGTGTGCGGGTCGGCGGTGGCCGTCAGCGCGACCAAGGGCACTGCAGGGAACCGTTCGCGTAGTCGCCGCAACTCCACATACTCCGGTCGGAAGTCGTGGCCCCACTGGGAGATGCAGTGAGCTTCGTCCACGGCGATCAGGGCGACCCCGGCCGCGGCGCTGGAGCCATCAGCCGGATCGGCGGCCGAGCTGTGCGAGGCGCCCGGGCCGTGTGGGACGCCGTGGGCCACGCCGGTCACAGCACCCGCGCCATCCAGCCCCGCGAGCCGGTCGAGGAACGCGTCGCTCGTCACCCGCTCCGGCGACACGTAGAGCAGATCGAGCCTGCCGCCCAGGAGATCGGCGAGCACCCTGCGGGACTCGGCGGCCCCCAGCGACGAATTGTATGCGGCCGCCCTCACGCCGCTCACGCGCAGGGCGTCCACCTGGTCCTTCATGAGCGAGATGAGGGGCGACACCACGATGCCTGTGCCGCGTCTCAGCAGGGCAGGGATCTGGTAACAGAGCGACTTGCCGCCGCCGCTCGGCATGAGCACGAGGGCGTCGCCCCCGCCAAGGACCGTGTCGATGACCTGCCGCTGGTTCGCCCGGAACTCGGAGTAGCCGAAGACGGTGCGGAGTATGTCGTCGGGGGTAAGGGTCATGGTCCCACCATGTTAGCGGGCGGGGCGGATGGGCGGTGTCCCCGGGGGTAGACGATCTCGCGGACGAGAACGTACGGACTCCTCGGATGATGCCGGCCACCGCCGACGGCTGCTTGTGACCGTTCGGCCGGCGCCCTGCCGCGCGTGATCAAGGCCCGATGGCAGCCAAGAGCTTCGCCGTCAGAGCCACGCAGGACACCGCAATCGTCTCAGCCCCCTCGGGGAAGGCAGCCCTAGCGGCCATCTGGCTCCCGGGGCCGTCCGGCGTGGCAAAGAGGTCGGCCAGGTACCCCAGGGCGTCACGTGTCACTCGCCCCGCCACCGGATCGACTGCGAGTCCCCGCAAGGTGTTGGCGGTGACACCGATGTCGACGGCTACCAGAATGCGCAGGACATCGAGGGCGTCCTTGTCGTCCAGCCGCTGGAGCCTTCCCCCTGCCGCATCCTGTAGCCGCTCGTTCAGCTTGTGAGCCTTCGCGACCAGCATCGCGGCCGGCCCGGCGACCGCGATCGTGAAGGCACGAGGATCCGATTCCTCGAAAGCGCCTATCAGCACGTCTCTCTTGTCGACGAGAGAGGCCTCCAGGCCGTGAACGGCCAGCGCCGCCTCTCTGTCATGACCCACGCCGAGTCGAGCGCCTCCCTTACCCGAGAGGCTGATGGCTTCAGGGACGAGCAGGTCCACCCTGGCGGTGGGCTCCGTTGCGTCGACTTCGCGATCCAGACACCACAGTCCCACCTGCTCGCCTCCCGAGGACCTTTCGAGTCGGAAGCCGGCCTTGCGCATAGCTGCCGCTACGTTTGGCGTTGACCGAAGGACCCGTCGATCGATGCAGATGTCGGCATCGGTGGTGTGCTCGGCCACCGCGAGGCCGGCGGGACCCGTCCACATATACACGGCCTGGGCTCCTACGAGGATCAGGGCAGCCCGATGTGATTCCAGCGCTTCGAGGGCGTCAAGAAGCACCTTCCGGGCGGCGACGTACTCAGGGTCCAACACGCCACTCGTTCTCGTGCTGTCGCATCCAGGTGAGCAAGGTTTCGCCCTCCGCCGGATTGCGGCCCGGCCCCGTCAGGAGATCCGCCACAGCCTGACTGAGCGCAACGCAACGCAGGCCATCGTCCACCCGAGTCCGTTCGAACACTACTTCGCCCAGCGGCTCCAGTAGTAGCACGTTCGCGCCCGTCTCCGTCGGGGTGAGGCCCAGCCTGTTTGCCCACGCATCGGCGTCGTCAACATAGATCATGGCCAATCGCCCAGGAGCAGTCGCAGCCGCGCGCGGGACGGCCAGTGAACCTGTGACTGCACATCGAGCTTCGGCGTCCAGCCCCAGGCCCCGCATGCGGGCGACCAGCGCCTGCAGACCTCTCGGGTCAATGTACGAAGAGGGCAGATTGGAGTCGATGACGGAGTAGTCTTGAGTCCACCGAACGAGGAGTTCCGGCCAATCGACCCCTTCCACCGGCCCTCTGGTCTTCCGATGGACAAGAGCCTCGCGGTCGAGGAGGTTGAGAATCCGCGACACGTACCCAGGATCGGCACCGCTGATGGCTGCGAGCTGTCGAGTCCCCAAGGGCGGACGGAAGTCGATAAGAGCGCGGACAATACCAGCCGCTTTGGGTCCCTTCAACGAGCGGGCCGGCCTCTCGCGCGGATTCGGATTCTCGTTCGCGCCCTGCCGCTCAATGTACAGGGCGGGATCATCAACACGGACCAACACGTTGCCTGCAAGATCGACATAGCCTGCGCCGGCGGAGCGGATCATCGCCCGCGCCCGCGGACTGACGAAGGGGGTCGCCACGACCAGAGCGCCCGCCTTGGTCGAGACGCTCACCTCGTAGCCTTGCAGTTGTCGAATCAGACCGTCGATGTCTTTGGGCTCCAGTCTGCTCTTCGCTTCGATCAGCACGGTGGCCTGCCTGCCGTCGGCTGCGGTGATCAGGACTGTCGCATCTGGTCGCCGCGATACCCTCCCGAACTGAAGCTCTTCGATTTTCCACGTGGCCGGCACCAAGGTTGTCAGCTCGGCGATGGCCTTCCTCACGATGATGTTGTCAGTATTGGCGGTGTTGCGCATTGTGCGCAACAGTATAGTTCAAGACAACAATGCGCACAAGTCCGGTATTGACTACGGCTGCGCAGGGGGCACGACGCAGAATCTGACCGAGGCCGTGAACCGCAGAATATGCGACGGTGCGCCGGTCGCCCTTCAGTCTTTCGGTGGAGATTGGGCCGAGAGGGGCTCAAGTCTCGATTCCTGGTCACTCCAGGCCGGAGAGGCAGATCGGGCTGCTATTTGGAGAGTGACTCGTCACGCTACCTTCACATACACGCTCTTCCCATCCCCGCAATACGAGTCATAGAAGTGCTGAAACGCCAGCTCCAGCTTCTCGGCTCGCAGCGCCGCGGTGAATGCCGTAGGCAGGCGCCCCAGAAACTCCCTGATGCACAGCTTCACCCCGGCGCGAGCCTGCTGCTTCTTGCGCCAGTCGATGACGAGCTTCCTCTCCTTGAGGGTCGCCAGGAGCTCGTGGGCCACGCGCTTCACCTGTTTGATCTCGGCGTCGGTGAGGTCGACGGACGGCTTCATGAGGATGTCGAACAGCGCCAGCTCTTCCTCGGTGAGTTCTTCGCGGGTGGCGCGTTGCTCTTCGGCGGTGAGTGACTGAGCGAAGTCGACCAGCTGGGCGAACAGCTCCTCGATGTTGAGGGCGCCGCGGAGCTTCTCGGCCTCCACGTGCTTCTGCTTGGCGTCGAGCTTCTTGCGGAGGGCGTCGAAGTCGATCTCGCTCAGGTCGACGACGCTCGAGCCCGGCTCCACCGAGTAGCCCTGGGCGACGATCGACTCCTCCAGGAGCTGCATGACCTGCTGCTCCACCGCGGAAATGTCGGGTTTCGGGGTCAGCGAACGGATCTTCTGCACCAGCACGGCGAACAGGGCGCACTCGGCGGCCAGTTCGTTCGCGGCCGGGTCGGGCAAGATAGCGCGGAACAACAGCAGCGCGCGCCCGGCCAGCCCCAGGAACTCGCGCTTCGAGTCGTCAGTGGCGAGGATGGCGTCCACGGCGGCGTCCACCAAGGCGATCTTCTCGAAACCGGCGGGGCTTGCTGGATGGTCTCGGGCTCGAAACCGGCGGCGCGGCAGAAGTCGGTCACGGCGGACAAGGCTTTGCGCAGCTCCTCCACCAGCTTGGCCTTCGCGGCCACGGGTGAGTCGCCGGGCTCCACGCGGCCGCCGCTCCCGGTGCCGTAGATGGCGAGCGCCTTCTCCAGATTGCGGAAGATGCCCACGTAGTCGACGATGAGGCCGTTCTCCTTGTCGCCGAACACGCGGTTGGCGCGGGCGATGGTCTGCATGAGGGTGTGGTTGCGCATGGGCTTGTCGAGGTAGATGGTCGAGCAGCAGGGCAGGTCGAAGCCGGTCATCCACATGGCGCAGACGAACACCAGGCGCAGGGGATGCTCGGCGTTCTTGAACTTGGTCGCGAGGTCCTGCTCGTTCATGCGCTTACGGTGGGGCGAGATGTCGGCGCCCTTCTTGGCCAGCTCGGCGCCCTCGTTCTGGGATTGGGAGACGACCACGGCCATGTCGGTCTCCGTGAGGTAGGCGATGCGGCGCTCCAGGTCGGCGCGCTCGGCCTGCCGCCGCTCATCCCGGTCGCCAGGCCCAGCGCCGCCAGCTCCGCCCGCGCGTGGGCCAGTTCCTCCGCCCAGTACTTCTGCACCTTGTCGTACATCCGCACGGCGGTGGCCTTGTCGATACTCACCACCATGGCCTTGCCCTGGTATCCGCGGCCCAGGAAGTGGCCCACCACGTCGCGGGCCACCGTCTCCAGGCGGTCGTCGTCGGTGATGATGTAGTACTGGCGGGCGAACTCGCGCTCCAGCTTGGCTTCTTGGTCCTCGTCGAGCTCGGCGGCCTCCAGGAGGTCTTCCATGTCGTCGTTGAGGTCAGCGTTGGTGAGCTGCATCTCCGGGATGCGGTTCTCATAGTAGAGGGGGACGGTCGCCCGGTCTTCCACGCTCTCCCGGAAGTTGTAGACGCTCACGTAGTCGCCGAACACCTGGCGCGTCTTCTCCTCGCCCACCATGAGCGGCGTGCCGGTGAAGCCGATGAAGGCGGCGTTGGGGAGGGCGTTGCGCATGTTGAGTGCGAAGGTGTCGTACTGGGAGCGGTGGGCCTCGTCGGTGATCACCACGATGTCGGAGCGGTCGGAGATGAGCGGATGCCGCTCGCCCGGATGCTCTGTGCGGAACTTCTGGATGAGCGTGAACACGTAACGCTCGTTGCCGGCCAGCAGGGTGCGCAGGTGCTCGGCGCTGGTGGCGTGGATCTCGGACTCATCCCGTTTGGTGGCTCCCACATCCACGAAGTTCTTGTAGATCTGCTCGTCCAGCTCCTTGCGGTCGGTCACCACCACGAAGGTCCAGGCCCCGGGCAGCTTGCGCAGCACCTTCTGGGCGAAGAAAATCATCGAGATGCTCTTGCCGCTCCCTTGCGTGTGCCAGAACACCCCGAGGCGGCCCCGGTTGGTCTTGAGCTCCTGCAACGACTCGAAGGCGGCGTTCACGCCCAGGTACTGATGGTTCTTGGCCGCCACCTTCAGCAGCCCGCCGGCCGCTTCTTTGAAAAGGACGAAGTCCTCCACCAGGTCCAGGAGCCGTCCTTTTTCGCACGTGCCCCGAATCATGGTCTCCAGCGACACCAGCGCGGCCTCGTCCTCGGACGCCACCCGCTTCCACTCCCCGAAGTGCTCCCACTCGGCGGTGATAGTGCCCACCCGGCTCTCCGATCCGTTGGAGAGGATCACG
>JAFGIH010000851.1 GCA_016929985.1 Thermoleophilia bacterium
ACCAAGGCCTGGTGCATGGCAGAGCACTGAGAAGGCCGAAAAGCGGCCCTGCGCTTCCTAGATCCCTAGCCGGCCCTCGTCGCTTCCGCGATACTCGAAGCGGTCGACGCGGACCACGCCCGTCGAGGCGAACAAGCCGAACAGGCGTCCGGTCATCCCCCCGGCGACCTCGGTGGAGACGTATCTTCCATCGAGCCTCGCGAGCTCGATGAAGCTCCCGCCGCCGTCCTCATATCCGAGGGAGACCTCATCCGGCCCCACCGCCTCCCACGGGCCCACGTCCGGGAGGCGCACGTCCACGCGCAGAGCAACCGCCCCAGCACTGCTCCTCGGCGGGTCGGCGGTCTCCGCGAGCGTCTGGCGGAGCGGGCCTATCTGGGCGACGGCCTTCAGCTGCCGGGCGCTCAGCTCCAGGTCGTAGTGATGCGCGGGATCGATGTAGAGCGACAGTCCGCCGCGGCCGGCCGACGCGTCGACGAGAGCCCAGACCGAGCAACAGAGATGCTCCTGGCGCCGGCCGGCGAACGCGAGGCGGTCGTCCCGGGCAGATATGGTCAGGCAACCGGGAGGGTCGTCGAGTCTCGCGATCTCCTGTGGCGGGCGCCCCGGCGACACCCACTCGAGACCAAGCTCCCGGTTGTGGAAATCGTCCACCCGCGCTACGGGGCCCTCGGCGTCCGGGACGATGCACTCAGTCAGAACGGGCCAGTCGTCCACCCACTCCACCCGCTGCGCGAACGTCTCCCGGCCGAGCACGTGGAACTGCGGGCTCATCCCCTTCGCCCGGATGCCCAGGTAGACGATGGCCCAACTCCCGTCGGCCGCCTCCACCAGGTCGGCGTGCCCGGTGTTCTGGACGGGAAGGTCGAGGCCGCGATGGGTCAGGATCGGGTTTCTCGGGCAGAGCTCGAACGGTCCCGACGGCGAAGGTCCACGGGCGATCGTCGCGGAGTGGCCGCCTTCGGTGCCGCCTTCGGCAATCATGAGGTACCAGAGGCCGCCCCGCCGGTAGAGGTGCGGTCCTTCCGGGAAGCGCCAGCCGGCGCCGCGTGACACGAGCGCAGGGTCGCTCTTGAGCGACCCGGTGATGGGATCGATCTCCGCCTGGGTGATGCCCGCGCGCCCGGCCCACGTCATGAGGCACCTGTCACCGTCCCAGGCCAGGTCGGGGTCGATCCCGTCCGTGCCGTCGCGGACACGGACCGGCTCGCTCCAGGGACCGGCGGGGTCGTCGGCCCAGACCAGCAGCTGGCCGCCGCCGTCGCTCACGTTGGTGGTGATCATCCAGAAACGGCCCCCGTGGTGGCGGAGCGTCGGCGCGAAGACCCCTCCGGACGGCCCGGCCCGCGACAGATCGAGCTGCGACGGCCTGTCGAGGACATGGCCGATCTGCTCCCACTTCCGTAGATCGCGACTGCGGAAGATGGGGACACCGGGGGAGTACTCGAAGCTCGAGCAGACCAGGTAGTAGCCGTCGCCCGCCCGGCAGATGCTCGGATCGGGGTGGAAGCCCGGGATGATGGGCCGCTGCTCGATCATGTCCCCGCCTTGGTGTGGAGCCAGCACTGGAACGCCCGTGAGCCTATAGTCGAGAGGATAGTCCGTCCGGCAATCATAACCCGGCCCGGCGGTCGTGCGGCACGAGGCGGTGCTCGCCTTCATCCACGCCCGCGGGCTCATGGGAAGGGGCCTCGGCTACATCGACGCGCACCTCCTCGGCCCCGCTCTTCTCAGCGGGACGGGCCTGCTGACCATGAGCAGGCAATTGCACAAGACCGCCGCGGAACTGGAATGCGCCTACCGGCGCCGCCGGTCGGGATCGATACGCCGGCGTCTCATTGGCCCAGCACCTCTCCATTGCTCTCGATGACCCGCTTGTACCACCGGGCCGAATCCTTGACCGTGCGCTTCTGGGTCGTGAAGTCGACATGGATCAGCCCCAGCCGCTCGTTGTAGCCGGAGCTCCATTCCAGGTTGTCCAGGATGCTCCAGGCGAAGTAGCCGTCGACCTTGACGCCGTCGACCACGGCCCGCTTGAGTTCTCGTAGATAGCGATGCATGAAATCGATGCGCTGCGGATCGTGCACCCGGCCGTCCAGTTGCACCCAGTCGGCGTTGGACATGCCGTTCTCGGTGATGACCACCGGCAGTCCGTAACGTTCCTGGTAGAACTTGGGCCCCCAGTACAGGGCCTCGGGTGTCACGGCCCACTTGATGGCGGTCTGGTCGAAGCCGGGACTCCGCTCGATATTCGGATAGACGCTGGTATCGCCGGCCCGCCTGGGGATGCCTTCGTAGATGTTCACGCCGAAGAAATCCAGGGGTTGGCAGATAGTCTCGAGATCATCGGCCGCGAACGTGGGCAGCCATTGTTCATAGTGTTTCAGACCTTCCTCGGGATAGCTGCCCAGGTAGACCGGATCCAGCCACCAGGCATTCATCAGCAAGACTTCTTCGGGCGCGAACAGCAGAGCCTCCCGGGCCGCGGCGATGTCTTCTGCTCGTTGGGTCGCCGGATAGTAGATCGGGCTGGCGGCCGCCCATCCGATCCGGCAGGGCTGACGGGAACAACTGCGGATGGTCGAAGCCGACCTGCCGTGGGCCAACAGCATGTGATGGGCCGCCAGCAGCAGTTCGGGCTTGCTGAGGCGCAGTCCTGGCGCATGGAGGCCGAGCGCGTGACCCATCCCCAGGTGCATCTGTGGCTCGTTGAGGGTCATCCAATGAGTCACCCGGTCCGACAAACGTTCCACAACGACCTTGGTATAGCCCGCAAACCAGTCGGCGATATGCGGATTCAGCCAGCCGCCTTGCTTGAACAGCTCCATAGGCAGATCCCAATGGTAGAGAGTGACCCATGGGGTGATGCCTGCGGCCAGTAACTCCTCGATCAGCCGAATGTAGAAATCCAAGCCCTTCTGGTTGATCCGACCGGTGCCCTCCGGCATGATCCGGGCCCACGAGACCGACAGGCGATAGGCCTTGAGCCCGACGGCCTTGATCAGGGCCACGTCTTCTTTGTAGCGGTGGTAGTGGTCGCACGCTACATCGCCGGTATCGCCGTTCTTCATGAAGCCCGGCTTGTGACTGCACATGTCCCAGATGCTCGGCCCCTTGCCGTCTTCCGCGGCGGCTCCTTCGATCTGGTATGCAGCAGTGGCTGCTCCCCAGGCGAAATCCTTGGAAAAGCTCATGTTTCACTCCCGAATCCAGACAACCGGGTCGCTATGGCATGAGCGCCGATTTCAGTCAAGATCGACGATGCCACTCTGTTCGGCTCGACCATAATCATAATCACCATCCGACCGTCGTGTGATGCTATCGCCTTGAAGGGCAATACCTGTCGGTGCCACAGAGGTCCGACCGCCGGAACTGCCGGGTGCGCAGTCGCCGCAGCTCATGTGGCATATCATGGGTCACAGACTGCTCGCGGAGGTGACTCGTGCCCCAGTTGGAGCGCGGTGACAGTACCCACGGCGGCGTTAGAGGCGTTCGGCCTGTCGGCGGGCGACCGGCTGCTCGTGATACGGGGGAGAAACCTAGCCTCCGTGATGGCGCAGACAGGTCCGCTTGTGGAGATCGGCCGTCAGCATCCTGAGATGGCCGTCTTCGAGTAGCGCGCCTTGTTGTGGACGGACACAAGGCCGCAAGGTCCGGCGCTGGGAATTTATTCGAAGGGAGCGGACACTACCTCTACATGAGCACCCATTCAGACCGTAGGCTATGGGAACGGACCCTCGACGGAGAGGCGGCGGCGTTCGGTGAGCTGTTCGAGCGGCATGCCACGCCGGTCTACAACTACCTCTTTCGCCGGTGCGGGAACTGGGCCACCGCCCAGGACCTGACGTCCATCGTATTCCTGGAGCTCTGGCGCAAGCGCGCCGGCATCGTCCTGGAGCGTGATTCCGTACTCCCTCTCCTGCTTGGGATAGCCACCAACGTGCTTCGGAACCGCAAACGCACTGAGTTCAGGCACAGGGTGGCTCTCGAGCGGATGCCCGTTGCCTCGGAGTCGTGGAGCCCGCACGATGACGTGGCGGACAGGTTGGCGGACGAACAGCGGATGCAGGAACTGCTGGGCGTCATCGGCCGGCTTCCCAAACGGGAGCAGGACGTGATCGTTCTCTGTGTATGGATGGGGCTCAGTTACGAAGAAGCCGCGGACGCGCTGTGTCTACCGTTAGGCACGGTCGGGTCCCGTCTCTCCCGGGCGAAGAGGCGGCTACGCGGGCTTCTCGACGGATGCGGGCAGCCGGCGCCCGGCATCATGGAACCGTAAATGAGCGGGAGGTCATCCATGAACGATCGTCAGCCTCCAAGGCAACGGGCTTTCCCCGATACCCTCCTGCGTCAGCAGAAGGAGTTTCTGGTGAGCGAGGTCAGAAGAGAAAGACAGACCCGGCCGCGCCGGTCGCGATCACTGGTGCGGCGCGTAGGCACAGTGGGCGCGTTGGCGGTGGTCGCTCTGGCCGCAGTGAGCTTGAGCGGGGTCTTTGGGAACAACGGCCCCATGACCATCGACAAGGCGTTGGCGGCGGTCACCGTAGCCGACGGCGAAGTGCTGCACGTCAGGATCACCGGCGTCGAGTCTGACGGGAGCACCTTTGTCCAAGAGAACTGGTCCTGGACCGAACCTGATGCCGGTTCTGCCTGGAAGTACCGGGGATTCGCGGAGATAGGCGGCCAGAGGGCGCGAGAAGTGGCCCTCGATGCCTCCGGTCTGCATCAGGTGTATGACGCCGCGACCAACAGCCTGTTGGAGATGCAGGATGAGACCGTCGCCGGTCTCACCGAGCCCAAGGTCGCGGGTGAGTCCTATGAACAGATGATCCGCGAACTGCTCGCGTCGGGTATGGCGGAAGAGGACGGAAACGAACAGGTGGGCGGCCGGGATGCGGTGCGTATCGTGGAGAAACGCCCCGCTGCAGAGGGTGAGCGGAGCGAGAACACCTTTCTCGTGGACGCCGTGACCGGAGAGCCGATTGAGTGGCGCATCATGAACGAGGGTGAGAATCGCATCCTGCACTTCGACATCTACGAGAAGCTGCCCGGCACGCTCGACAATCTCAGCCTTCTGGACCTGAGAGCGGCATACCCGGACGCAGCCGTATACGCCGATCCGGCGGCGTTCGAAGCGGCTCTGGCCAAGGTTCCGGCGGAGTAACGCGCCGGGACGGCCTGCCGTCCATCGTATCGCTGAGTCCTGACGCCCCCGGCGGCAACGCCGGGGGCGTCTCGTGGTCCCGAGCCGGGTGTGAGGGGGGAGACGGCCCGGGCGAAAGTCCTGTCCGACCCCGATGCTAGGGTAGAAGGCGACATCGGTTCTGGTCTACGGATGGGTGAGGGAGTGCACGGCAGTCATCCGGCACTGTGAAGTGCGTTCGTCTCTCGCCGGCAAGGGAGTCCTGACGTGTCTCTGCTGTTCGGCATAGTGTGTAGCGCCCTGCTGCTGGTCGTCGTCGGCCTCGCTGTTGTACTGGTGATGCGTGGCCGTCATGAGCGCGGGAGCGCGGTGCTCCGAGAGCTGGCGCGGGTAGAAGCACGAGTGGAGCGGATGCTCAGCGGGGAGCTGGGTCGCGGGCGCGATGAGGCGGCCGACAACGCTCAGCGGGTGCGCGAGGAGGTTACGAATGTGGTCAAGGGGCTGGGGGATTCCGTCATCAACGGCATCGCTCAGCTGGGCCTGCAGCAGAAGGGCCAGCTCGACACGTTCGCCAATCAACTCGTCACCCTCACAAACGCCAACGAGAAGCGGTTGCACGAGCTTCGCACGACGGTCGACGACCGGCTCAAGCAACTGCAAGATGAGAACTCGGCCAAGCTCGACCAGATGCGCCGGACGGTGGACGAGCGTCTCACCGCGACTCTGGAGCAGCGACTGGGCGAATCGTTCAGGCAGGTCAGCGAAAGACTGGAGGCGGTGCACAAAGGTCTGGGGGAGATGCAGTCGTTGGCTGCCGGTGTCGGCGATCTCAAACAGGTACTCACCAACGTGAAGACTCGGGGCACGTGGGGGGAGGTGCAGCTGGGCGCACTCTTGGAGCAGGTCCTTACTCCCGATCAGTACCGGGAGAACGTGGCCTGCAAGGAGGGTTGTGGCGAACGAGTCGAGTTCGCCGTCCGCCTTCCCGGGCAGAACGGTGGAGAAGGCGGCAGAGGAGGTGGCGGCGAAGGCGACGAGGTCTGGCTTCCCATTGATGCGAAGTTCCCGGTGGAGGACTACCAGCGGATGCTCGAAGCTCAAGACAGGGGCGACCTTGCCGGCATGGACCAGGCGCTCAAAGCGCTGGAGGCCCGAGTGAAGTCGGCTGCGAAAGACATCCAGACCAAGTACTTGGACCCGCCTCGGACCACGGACTTCGGCATCATGTTCCTGCCCACCGAGGGTCTCTACGCGGAAGTGCTGCGCCGGCCCGGGCTGGTGGAATCCCTTCAGAGCGAGCTTCGAGTGCTGGTCACCGGGCCGACCACTCTAGCGGCTCTGCTCAACAGTCTGCAGATGGGGTTCCGCATCCTGACCGTGGAGAAGCGTTCCAGCGAGGTCTGGCAGCTCCTGGGAGCGGTCAAGGCCCAGTTCGGGCAGTTCGGCGGACTCCTTGACAAGGTTCACACGAAGCTCGATCAGGCCTCAAGGACGATCGACGACGCTGCGAGGAAGAGCCGGACGATCGAGCGCAGGCTGCGCAGTGTGCAGGAGATCCCGGCGGAAAGCGCCGATAGCCCTCTCTTCGTGGGCGCAGCCGCCGCCGGAACGGCGGAAGACCACTCGGAGGATGAGTAACAAAGGACAAGAGGCCGAGGAGAACCTGGGTCACCTGGGCAGAAGGACCCTCGGCCGTCCGCGGCCTGCGGTCCCGTACTTCGCGATGATCGATGCCGCCGTCTCGAGGCCGGTCCCCCTGTCGGCCAGGGCCACCATGGCCCCGCCGAAGCCGCCTCCGGTGAGTCGGGCCCCGTGCACAGTGGGCTCGGCTTCGGCCAGAGCCACCAACATGTCCACCTCGGGGACCGAGATCTCGAAGTCGTCGCGCATGGAGGCGTGAGAGGCCGCGAAGGCGGCGGCGACGCCCTCGAGGTCGCCGCGCCGGAGCGCGGCGACCGTCTCGACGACGCGGACGTTCTCGGTGATCACATGACGGGCGCGGCGATCCAGGGGATGTGGCAGGTGGGCCGACCGGAGCATCGCGAGGTCGGCGTCGCGGAGTTGGGCTACCCGCAGGAGCTCCGCGGCGCGGCGGCACTCCGCGCGCCGCTCCGCATATCCCCCACTCGCGTTGTCGTGACGGACGCCCGAACCGATGACCATCAACTCCACCGAGTCGGGCATCGGTACGGGTTCAGCGGTCAGAGTGCGCATGTCGAGGAAGAGGGCCTCACCCTGTCGGCCCAGGCTGGAGGCCATCTGGTCCATCAGGCCCACGGGGGCGCCCACGTGGTCGATTTCGGCCCTCTGACCCAGCTTGGCAAGCATCGCGTCGTCGAGATGCAGAGAGAAGGCCTCACGTAGGGCTCTGAGTACCGCGATCTCCAACGCAGCGCTGGAGGAGAGGCCGCTGCCCGCGGGCACCTGCGAATCCACACGGAGGTCGAAGCCGCTTAGGCGATGTCCCGATTCCCGCAGCACACGTGTCAGGCCCTGGATGTAGTCGATCCACCGGGCGGTCCGTTGCTCCTCGCCTAAGCGGTAGCTCGTAGTCTCATCAAGGGTGGCGCTTACCACCGTGACCACGTCGCCCGGCTTTCGTGCCATCTCGGCCGCGGTCTGGAGCGGGATGGGCGTGGGCAGAACGTAGCCCTCGTTGTAGTCGGTGTGCTCGCCGATGAGGTTGACTCGTCCGGGCGCCGCCGCGACTGCGTCGGGCGGGCGCCCGAACAGCTGCTCGAACGACAGGAACGACGTGAGGCGTCGGCGGGCATCCGCGCCGGGCGCTGCCATGTCAGTCGATGTCCACCGGCACGGCTCGGAGCTCGGCGGCCTTGTCCTCGGGCAGTGTGTCGGCCGTGAAGACACCGGCGCCGATCTCACTGCCGGCCAGGTATTTGAGCCGTCCCGGCATCCGTAGGGCCGGGTAGATCTGGATGTGGACCTGTGCTTCCGGGTGGGGAGCGCCGTCGGTCGGCGCCTGGTGGAGGGCCATGATGAGTGGCATCGGCTGCTTCCACAGGCCGTCGAGCTTCAACAGGACCGTCTTTAGAGCTCGAGCGAAGTCCAGCCGCTCCTCGTCTGTAAGGTCGGCGAGGAACGCCGCCTCCCGCATGGGGATCACCCAGACCTCGTAAGCATACCTGGCGCACACGGGCACATAGGCCAGACAGTGCCGTCCCTCGTATACGAGCCGGGTTGCCTCCTGACGCTCCAGCCGGGAGTGCTCGGCCAGTAGGCCCTTGCCGCGCTCCGTGTAGAAGGCCCGCTGGGTCTCGAGCTCCTGGGCCATCACCGGAGGGACGAACGGGTACGCGTAGATCTGTCCGTGGGGATGATGCAGAGTCACCCCTATCTCCACCCCACGGTTCTCGAACGGGAACACGTATTCGATCCCATCCCGCTTCCCCAGCTCCGTGGTGCGGTCGGCCCACACGTCCACCAGGAGGCGCACATGATCCAAGGGAAGCGAGCCAAGCGACGTGTTCGCGTCCTGCGAGTAGACCACCACCTCACACACTCCCCCCGCCGACGCCGTGGGAACGAGGACGCCGGGGGCCGCGGCGGCGGTCTCTATGAACGTGGGAAAGCGGTTCTCGAAGACCGCGACGTCGTACTCGCCCGGGGGCAACTCGGTGGGATGGTCCGGGTCGCTGGTGGGACGCAGGGGATTGTAGTCCGGCGGCGGTAGGAAGGTGCGCTCCTGCCGGTGGGTCGCGTACACGACCCACTCACCACGGAGCGGGTGCCAACGCATATGTGGGCTGTGCTCGATCTTCTCGCCGCTGGGGCTCGTCGCCCGGATGCTCTTGTCGATCGGCGAGCGGGAGTAGAGGATCAGCCGCCTCCCGTCGGGCTTCCGCAGATTGAGACGGTACAACTTCAACCTCCTTGTCCGTTTTGACCGCCGTCTACAGAGCCGTTCCCGCCCGCCATCATCGCGGTTGCCCCTTGTTCACGCACCGGACTCACAGGAGGCTATAGGCGCCGAGCAACACCCGCCTCGCCTGCCGTTCGGCGATGGACACTGCCATCGTTTTGTTCAGCCACTCGAGTCTCGGTGCGCGTGTCTCGAAGCGCATGAAGGTGCGGAAGAAGTAGTCCTCCGAGTCGACGGCCTCGCCGCGCGCAAGAGCCTTCAAGACTTCGGTCGGCCCATGTCGGTATCCCTGGCTGACGACGCGTATGAACCCTCCGGCCTCCTCCTTCAGGACATAGCGGGCGTCGAGCTCGACCACGCCGTCCGGGCGTGCAAGTTGCTGGTCTGCACCGCCGGACAGCACCTCACCACGCAGCTCAGGTCCCTCGAAGGTGCCCCCCAGTATGTCGACTACCCGGCGTTCTCCCTGAGGGGTCGCACCCGTGGGTACCACCTCGCCGACATCCACAACGAGGTTCATCAGGAGCTCGAATCGTGGTCTCATCGTGCAACCTCGTCATCGTCTCGCTCAACAGTGCTTGTAGAGTCTCTGCCCGTGAGTCCAGCACCGGGTCAGTGCGGCTCCCCGTCCTGGGTCCGCGCCGCCCTTGCGCTTCACACTACCACTGCACGATGCGAAACGGCGAGCGTGACCATTGACGAGCCCTGTCCCAGCCTCGGCCGCCCGGCGCGGACCGTGGCCGGCGTCATGACTGTCCCGCCGCGCCCCGTCTGTATTCGGCGGGGGTCACCCCGAACTTCTGGCCGAACGCTCTGTAGAAGTAGCTCTTGTCCTCGTAGCCGGAGTCCGCGATCACCTCGGAGATCGGCATGGCGGTGTTGGCCAGGAGATCGGCGGCGTGCTGGAGTTTGATGGTCTTGACGATCTCTGAGAAACGGCTTCCCGTGAAGGCTTTGATCATCCGGGAGAGATGCGATTCGTCATAGCTGAAAAAGTGGGCGGCGCCGGAGAGTGTCACCGTGCGGAAGTTCTGCTGCATGAAGCTGAGTATGGCCACGACGTTCTTCGCGTCTCGGCCCGAGGCCGAGGCGGTGACGAAGTCGCACTCATGGTCACGCAGAAGGTAGATGAAGAACTCCTGCAACAGGGCCCGGAGCAGTCTGTCCTTGTACTTGTGGTCTTGCCGGCCTACTTCCATCATCCGGAGCACCACCGGGGTCAGCTCCTCAGTGTCGGAGGCTCGGCAAAGCATGTAAGGGTAGTACGAGTTGCAGTACAAGACCCGGGTGAAGAAATCGGAGATGATGTCGTTGGCCTTCAAGAGGTCTATGAACGTGGAGCGGAACGTGTCCTTCCTGATGAGGATGTTGGTCAGCAGCGTGTCTTCGTCGAACACGAGCAGGGCATGCTCCGTGCCGGGGGCGATGAAGCACACGTCGCCTGCGCCCAGCCCCAGACAGCCGCCGCCGATGTCTTGCGAGAACGAGCCTGACAGCACGTACTGCAGCTCGAAGAAATGGTGGGCATGAGAAAGGGCGGGCATGAAGCGCGGGTGCACGTTCATGAACATGTCGGCGCCCCTGTCGAAGAAGAGGTCCTCGTCCAGAACGGAGCCGTCGGTGATGCCCTCGACCACTCTGACGAACTCGGCCTCGTCGGCAGGATGTCCGCGGAGAATATCCCGCACCTCGGGCGGGGCGTCGTCCAGATTCGTGCAGGAGAGGCCGGAGGTGTGAATGAGTCGGAACGCCCGCTCGGTGGCGGTGAGCGGTCTGAGGGCGTCGATGCCCGTTGCGTTGAGCGCCATGATGACCCTCCGCTCTGCTGTGGATTTTGGGCCGCCGACTACGGCGCCAATCTAAGCATGTAGCCCTGCCCGATGCGAGGGCCAAGACGGAACGCGCTCAGACGCCGCGGGCTCTCCTCCGGGCGGCTCGTCTCGCCGCCAGGTCGGACGTCCGCAGCGCCGAGACGGGGTCGGCCTCGGCGCCGAGGCTCCGGCGCGTGCTTGCACAAAGCTCACGGACGTCGGTAGCGAAGGCGTCCAGGAGCACCCGGTGTGCGCCGAGCACGTCGCCGCCTTTCTGAGCGGCGCTCAGCGCGTCCCGGTCCACGAGCAGGGCCTTCGCGTACGTCTCTTGGATGTTCATCACCGTGAGTACCATCGCTTCCATCTTGGGCTCGATGTTGAAGCTCTGGTCGATCGTCAACCGCGGCAGGGCCGCGTCGCCGGCCGTCAGCTCGACGAAGATGAGGAAGAGGCCAAAGGGGTCCAGCGACCCGGCGATGAGGTCGTCGTCGGCGTAGCGCCGGCTATTGAGGTGGATACCGCCGAGGCGGCCCTCCATCGAGAGCAGAGCGACGATCTGCTCGACGTTCGCTCCCTGCAGGTGGTGGCCCAGGTCGACGAGGACGTGAGCCCGGTCCCCGAGCGACCGGCACAAGAGTACAGCTGAGCCCCAGTCGGCCAAGTCGGTGGCGTAGAACGCCGGCTCGAACGGCTTGTACTCCACGAGCAGCTCTTGCTCGGGGGGCAAGACAGCGTACACGGCCTCGAGCGCGGCGGTCATGCGCCGCCTGCGCTCCCGCAGATCGTCTTGCCCCGCGTAGTTGGTGCCATCGGCGAGCCAGAGCGATTGAGCGGTGGACCCAAGCTCCGTCGCGATCCGCACGCAATCGAGCATATGCTTGAGCGCCTTCCCCCTGATCCTGGGGTCCGGGTTGGTGAGGGAGCCCAGCCTGTAGTCCGGGTCTTGGAAAAGGTTGGGATTGACCGCTCCAGCCCGTAGTCCGGCGGCCTCGATGTGCGAGCGCAACATCAGCAGGTCCTCCACTGCGTCCCACGGGAAGTGCAAAGCCACGGCCGGAGCAGTGCCGGTGAGCCTGTGGACCTCGGCGGCGTCGTCCACCCGTTCGAACACGTCTTGAGGGGCGTCCTTTTGGGGGAAGACGCCGAACCGCGTGCCGGAGTCGGAGAACCCCCACGATGGAGTCTCGACCTCCAAACGGGCGAGCCGTTCTTGGATCACGGTATCGCTGGATCTGCTCACTTGTGCCTCCATGATCGTTCTGCGGCCGCCGTGCGGGCGGTCGGGGCCACTCCGAGGAACCGCTGGTACATCTCGTCTGCTTCCCCGGTGCCGGTTCTGGGAAGATATCGGCGGACCGATACCGACGCTCGCGCGACCTCCCGCATCTCCTTCTCTCCGGAAATATAGCCGAGAGCGGCCGCCTGCATCAGTATGTTCCCAAGAGCCGACGCCTCTGCCGGCCCAGCGATGATCTCGCGCCGGGTGATGTCGGCGGTGAGTTGGCAGAGAAGCTCATTGCGTGAACCTCCGCCCACCACTTGGACCGAACCGATCGTCCTCGTGGTGAGACGCTCAAGCTCCTCGAGGACCGAGCGATATGCACAGGCCAGAGAGAAGAAGATCGAGCGTATCATGGCCCCTCTATCCTGCGGGACCGGTTGGCCGGTCTTCCGGATCAGAGTCTCGATCCTCGTGGGCATGTCGCCCGGATAGCCCAGCGAGGGATCGTCGGGGTCGAACAGGGCCGTTGGACCGTTGGCGGCAGCGGCGAGCCGGACGAGTTCGTCATAGCCGGTGGCCGGGTTCCCAGTGCTCCAAGCGGCGCGGCACTGCTGCACCAGCCAGAGGCCCATGACGTTCCGCAGCAGACGGGTCGTGCCGAACACCCCGCGCTCGTTCGACAGGCCGGCGGCGCGGGCGGCCTCGCTCAGCACGGGGCCGTCCATCTGGAGGCCGAGCAGCGACCAAGTGCCCGAAGACAGAACTGCCGCCCCGGGACCACTGGAGGGTACCCCCGCGAAGGCCGCAGCCGTGTCGTGGGCGGCTGTCGCTACCACGGGGATGCCCTCGGGCAGACCAAGGGTCTCTGCGTGAGTCTCCAGCAGCGGCCCGAGGACGGTGCCGGGTTCAACGGTGTCAGAGAAAAGACGCCCCGGGAGGCCGAGACGGTCGACGACATCGTGGGCCCACTCGCCTGTCCGCGCGTCGAGCAGACCTGTGGTCGACGCCGCCGTGCGTTCGTTCGCCGGCACTCCGCAGAGCCAGTAGGCGATCAAGTCGGGGATGAGGGCGATGCGGTGGGCCGCCGAAAGAGCGGGCGACCCTTCCTCGGCGAGCAGTTGGCAGGAGGTGTTGATCGGCATCGGGCGGATACCGGTGATCGCGTACGCTTCGCGCGCCGGCATGAGGTCGGCGGCTCGTTCCATCTGCCCCTCGGTCCGCCGGTCGCGGTAGTGAAAGGGCAGGCCGAGGAGCCGGTGGTCTTCATCGAGAAGGCCGTAGTCTACGCCCCACGCATCCACTGCGATCCCGCGGATCGGTCGGGAGCGCCCCGCCACCCCTACCCACTTCAGGCTCTGGCGGAAGAGCTGGAGTGTATTCCAGTGCAGCCCGTCAGGCAGCTCCACCGGCCGGTTCGCGAACCGGCCGGCCTCCTCCAGCCTGACCACGCCTCGTTCCAACCGGCCCACGACCACCCGGCCGGACTCGGCTCCCAGGTCGATCGCGACGAATGCCGGCGCCGGGTCCATTTCGTCGATCAGAGCTCGTCCAACTGAGCGTCGGAGAGTCCGTCGGGCTCGAAACCGGCGCTCTTCACCATGAGGAAGACCTTGGCGGACTTCTCCGCCGTGTCGATGAGGTCGAACGCCTCGAAGACGTCTCTGCCCACCGCGACGCACCCGTGCTTCTCCCACAGCACCAGGCGATGCTGCTTGAGGATGTCGACCGTGGCGTCGGCGAGCGTCTCGCTCCCCGGCAGACAGTAGGGGACCAGGCCCACCCCGTCGGGCATCACTATCTTCATCTCCGGATGCATGGACCAGAGGAGACGGTTGAGCGTGTCGGTGGATAGATACCGGCCGATATGGGTGAGGGCGAGCAGGTGATCAGGGTGGGTGTGTAGGACCACGTGCTTGTCGGGGTCGTTCACGCGCAGGTGGGCGTGGATGCCTATGTGTGAGGGGAACTCCGAGGTCAGCGGGGCGGTGTCTATGCCCGGTTCACTCACAATGTAGTAACCGGCGAAGTCGTCCGCCATCCTGGCGAGGAACACATGTTCCTCGGGCTTCTTCGCAATATCCCTGAAGCGGGCCCCGGTCGCGGTCACGAGAAAGCAGCGCCCGGCAAGCTCTGGATAGCTCCTCTCCGTCTCCACCTTCGCGGACCCGGGACAGTGATCCATGCATCCGTACTCGTCGGTCACATCGACGGATACGTTGCCCGCGTTTCGCTCCGCCCACCCGCGCGCTGAGATCAGTCCCGCTATCTCCGCTATGTCCTTGAGAACCTGCTCCATGCTCAGCCGTCCCATCTGTTCGTCCGCTCTGCACCAGTCCAGGAGCGACTATCGTATACCCCAGGAGGTCACCTCGTCTCAGTCGCGCTGCATTGAGTCAAAATAAGCCACCGCACGGCTCTGGTTTAGCCCATTACCGCAGGGCTTGGGTCCGAGTAGGCTGGGGTCATCGGGGTGGCGCACCCGCATCTGCGCGTCCCCCCATGACACAGCCGAAGAAGCGGACAACCCGACAATGGCGGAGGTCACCTCCATGGACGATATGACCCGGCGGGTCGGGGAGCAGATGAAGCGTGAAGCCGCCAGGATGGAAGAGCTGAATCCCGTCATACCCGTCCGTGGCATCCGGGAGAGGGTGCGCCTCGAGGGGCGGACGATCGACACGGTGTTCTATCCCGCGGGAGTGAAGAGTGCTCCCATCATCTTCGCGTTCCACGGCGGCGGCTACCTGTTCGGCGGCTGTGCTCTCGACGACAACATGCACCACACGCTACGGGACGCGCTGAAGGCCAACGTGGTCTCGGTGGGATACCGCACAGGCGAAGAGCACCCCTTCCCCTGCGCAGTCGACGACGGTTACGACACGATGAAGCACTACATCGAGGGCGAGGGCGTCGACCACGAGTTCGATCGCAGCAGGATCGCGACCTTCGGCAGCAGCGCCGGAGGCAACATGGCCGTGGCCACGAGCATCCTGGCCCGCCGGCGCAAGGAGTTCCGGGTGGGGATGCAGATACTCAACTACCCGTTCTTGGACGCGGCTTCGCCGGTGGAGTGCAAGGGCTACGCCCCGGAGGACATCCCCATGTTCCGCTACTTCAACGAAGCCCACGCCACGCCCGAGCAATGGAGGGACCCGTTGATGTCGCCCATACTCGCGGGTGACGGGGACTTCGATCGAGCGCTGCGCGTGGTCGTTATCCCGGCGGAGAAAGACCCGCTGCGCCACGAGGCCGAGATCTACGCCAACCGGCTCCGTAATCTGGGCATCGACGTGGCTGAGCACGTAGCGGCCGGCCAGGGCCACGGCTACTTCGAGTTTGCTTTCCATGACGCCATCGAGGGCTATTGCCCAGCGTACCTTACCGCGGCGGCCGCGGACGGGTCGATCCACCGGGAAAGAGACGCCGCCTTGAACTTCATCACAGTGCATTGGGAGAGATGGATCGGCAAACGAGGGTGCTCCGACTGAGGCGTATCCGGGGGGTCGCCTCACACGGGACGAGCAAGGGCGCAAACGTCAGATAGGGGGACGATCGTGGGACTTGGCGGTTATGCAGACAGGGTCGCCCGGGTGGATTTGACGGCCGGGACGATCGCGTACGAAGGCTTGGACGAGGACAGCGCGCGCAAGTACATCGGTGGGCGGGGGCTCGGTCTGAAGTATCTGTTCGATCATGGGCCCACGGTCGACCCGCTGGGCCCTGCGAACATGCTGGGCTTCTTCGGCGGTCCTCTCACCGGGTCGACGGCCAAGCAGAGCGGCCGCAGCTGCCTGACGACCAAGTCCCCTCTCACCGGTACGTGCTTGGACTGCCACATGGGCGGCCGGAGCGGCGCCAAGATGAGGTGGTCGGGGTTCGACGGGGTCATCTTTGAAGGGGCCGGCACCGAGCCGGTCTACGCGCTGCTGCAGGGTGGCACCGTCACACTGGCCGGCGCTGCCGACCTGTGGGGCAAGGGCATCCACGAAACGGTACAGGTCCTGCAGGAGAGGCACGGCAAGGAGGCCGCCGTGCTGGCCGTCGGTCCCGCGGGCGAACGGCAGGTGCTCCTGGCCTGTGTCATCAACGATGAGGACCGGGCCTTCGGACGGGGCGGCTGCGGCGCGGTCATGGGCAGCAAGAAGCTGAAGGCGGTGGTGGTCCTGGGCGACAGGAAGAACATGCCCAAGCCGGTCGACGAGGCCGTCTTCCGCGACGCCGACCGACTCGCGCTCGAGTGGCTGCGCAAGACGCCCACGACCGATCCCAAGAGCGG
>JAFGIH010000852.1 GCA_016929985.1 Thermoleophilia bacterium
GTCTCGTTGATGCCGTGCACGGCGAAGAAGTATGAGGCCGAGGATGTGGGTGATGTTGACTACGTTCTTACCACTCGGGAGCTCGACTCCCTCTGGAAACGGTTCGGTATTGATTTCGATACTTTCGAGGAAAGACAACCGCTCGACCCACCGTTCGCCGAGGCCACCGGCGCAGCCCGCCTGTTCGCAAGCACCGGAGGCGTCATGGAAGCGGCTGTGAGAACAGCGGCTACGCTTGTAGGGGCCGACGAGCCTGCCGGTCCACTCGTGGAGGCGCGGGGACTCGAGGGGGTCAAACGTTTCAACCTCGACGTGGGAGGTCTCTCGCTCAACCTGGCGGTGGTGAACGGCCTCGGACATCTCCGACCCCTCCTCGACGACGCCCTGTCCGGCTTGCATTTCGTGGAGGTCATGTCCTGCCCAGGTGGCTGCGCGGGTGGAGGCGGTCAACCCTACGGGACCGAACTGGAGGATCTGCGCAAGCGGCAGGAGCGCCTCTACGAAGCAGACGCCCAAGCCGAGGTCCGCTCGTCCCACCAGAACAAGAGCCTAGCCGCCCTGTATGAAGAGTACTTGGGCCGGCCTCTCAGTGACGTTTCGCACCGGCTGCTCCACCGGCACTACACCGACCGTAGCGCAACCGTACTCATGAACGACGAGCCCGGAGCCCCCGAGCCCGCCTGCGTCGCCGCGAACTGATAAGGAACGAGATGGAAGGCGTCATCAACACCATCAAGCAGAACTGCCGCCGGTGCTACACCTGCGTGCGTGACTGCCCGGCCAAGGCCATCCGCATCGAGGACGGCCAAGCCTCCGTAGTCGCCGAGCGTTGCATCAGCTGCGGAAACTGCACTATGGTCTGCTCCCAGGGCGCGAAGGCCTACCGGAGCGGCATAGAAGGCGCCACCCGCCTGCTTGAGCAGGGCGATGTCGCGGCACTGCTCGCCCCGTCGTTTCCGGCCGGCATCACGGTACCTCCGGCTCAGATCATCGGAGCTCTGCGCCAAACGGGCTTCAACTATGTGGTCGAAGTGGCCTACGGCGCCGACCTTGTCAACCAGGCCTGTCATGACTACCTGTTGGAGCACCCCACGGGCATCCACATCGCAAGCGCCTGCCCGGCCGCGGTCGAGTACGTGCGCAAGTATCATCCTGAACTGACCGACCGCATCATGCCCATAGTCTCTCCCATGGTGGCCACGGCCCTCGCGGTCAAGAAGCGTTACGGCGAGCACGTCCGCTGCGTCTTCATCGGACCCTGCGTGGCCAAGAAGGCGGAGATGTTCGATCCTGAGGTGGCCGGAGCCATCGATGAGGTCCTTACCTTGGCCGAGTTGAAGCGACTGTTCCCAGTCCGCGGCATCGACCCGGCCCAGGCCCCGGACAGCGACTTCGATCCACCCCACGCTGGTATGGCGCGCATCTACCCCATCCCGGGCGGGATGCTGGAAAGCGCCGGCATCGGCGACGGCATCCTGGATCCACGGCTGATCGTGACGAGCGGCAAGGATGAGACCATCGAGGCCCTCGCGGAACTGCCGAACAACGTGGGTGATTCGACACTCCTGGTCGAGGCGCTCATGTGCAAAGGCTGCTACTCGGGACCCGGAGTGGAGAGTGACGAACCCGGCATGCTCCGCCGGCGCCGGGTCGCCGAGTTCGCTGCACAGAGCCTCCGCCGGCAAGATGAGGGCACTCTTGAAGCATACGAGCCCAACGGACGGACCCTCGAGCTGTCGCGCCGTTTCACGCCGAACGACCAGCGCTCCGAGGGGCCCACCGAGGAGGAGATCCGCGAGATCCTCAGCCGCACCAACAAGTTCTTTCCCGAGGACGAGCTCAACTGCGGTGCGTGCGGCTATCCGACCTGCCGGGCCAAGGCGAAGGCCGTGTACGAGGGTATGGCCGAAGAGGCCATGTGCCTGCCGTTCATCATCGACCAGTCGGAACGGGTCTGCAACGAACTGAACGTGCCCTGGAACAACATCCGCGACGTCCATCGCCACCTCATCAACAGTGAGAAGCTGGCCTCCATGGGGCAGATGGCGGCCGGCGTCGCCCATGAGCTCAACAATCCGCTCTCCACTATCTTGCTGTACTCCCATATCCTGCAGCGCAAGCTGAAAGACCGCGGCGACCTCGATCACGATCTGAAGCTCATGTCCGATGAATCCGAGCGCTGCAAGAAGATCATCGGCAACCTCCTCGACTTCGCCCGCCAGAGCCGGGTGCGGATCGAGTCGGTGTCGCTGGAGGAGCTGGTCGCCTCGGCCGCTGACGGAGCGGCCTGCAACCTGCCGCCGGGCCCCGGCCACGACGTGGAGATCGCCGTAGACGTCACTCCGGGTCTGGAGGCCGACCTCGACCGCGACCAAATGACCCAGGTGCTGGTGAACCTCATCAAAAACAGCGTAGAGGCCATGGAGGGCCGCTCCGGAACGGTGCGTGTCTCCGCTTACCCTGTCCCGGAGATGGACAGGGTGCATTTCAGCGTCTCCGACGAAGGGACCGGCATCGCGGCGGGGGCGAAGGACAAGGTCTTCCAGCCCTTCTTCACGACCAAGAGCATCGGCAAGGGAACCGGGCTCGGCCTTCCCATCTCATACGGCATCGTCAAGATGCACAACGGCAATATCTGGTTCGATTCGGAACCCGATGTGGGCACCACGTTCCATATCGAGATCCCTATGATCCGTACCGGCGGTGAAAGGAGCCCCCGATGAGCACTACTTCTTGGAACATCCTCTTCGTCGACGACGATAGGGACTTCCTCGACGCCCAGGCCGCCTACTTCGGCAGCCACGGTCACAGCGTCTCCACTGTGGAGAGCAGCCAGGAAGCCTTCGATTTGCTCGAGACCGCTGTGCCCGACATAATCTTCCTCGATCTGATGATGGAGCGCTACGACAGCGGCTTCCGGTTGGCCCACGAGCTCCGCAAAGACGATCGTTTCGCCGGTACGCCCATCGTTATGCTGAGTGGGGTCGCCCGGGAGACCGGCCAGCGCTTCGACCAGGAAGGCCAGGGTCTCTTGTCGTGGTCTCAGCTCGACCGATTCGTCGACAAGCCTGCCACCGGCAAGCAGTTGCTGAGCCTTGCCGAGGAACTGCTGGGTGCCAAGGACGAGTCATGAGCACCACACGCATCCTGGTGGTCGACGACGAGTACGGGGTGCGTTCGGGCATCCGGCAGATCCTCGAGCTTGAGGGGTACGAGGTCGACGAGGCCGCTACCGGCGAGGAGGCCCTCGCCCTCTTCGAACAGAACCGGTACGCTGTCGCGCTCCTCGACTACCGGCTGCCCGACATGGACGGCCTGACCGTCCTCGCCGCCATCAAGAACAGCGGCCGGGAGCTTATGACCTGTATGATCACCGCCTACGCCAACATCGACACCGCCATCGCGGCGACGCGCCAAGGGGTGGATTTCTTCCTGCCCAAACCGTTCCTTCCCGACGACCTGGTGAGTGTCGTGGAGACGCTGGTGCGCCATAAGGCCGCCCGCGTGGAGGCGGAGCGGTTGCGCCGCGAGAACGAAGCCGGCCTGCTCGCCTTGGCGGAAGAGAAGACCCAGACCCACTCCCTCGTCTCCTCCCTGCGCGACGCCGTGCTGGTGGTCAACCGCGATGGCGATGTCGTCCTAGCCAACCGGGCTATGACTGCCCTCCTGCAGACCTCCGAAGACCAGGTGCTGCGGCGCCCAGCCTCCGACCTGCTGAGCGGCGGCCCGCTTGCTCCGCTCGCGGAGCAACTAGCCGCGCCCCTCAAAGACCGCACCATCGGCCAGGTGTCCGTCGGCGAGCAGACCTTCATGGCCAGTATCGTCACCTTCCGCGATGACGACGGTGAGGCGCTGGGCCGCATCCTCACCCTCTCCGACATCTCCCAGGTGCGCCGCTTGGCCATGGAGAAGGAGCGCTTCATCCGCACCATGGTCCACGAACTGAAATCCCCGCTGGGGGCCATCCGCGGCCTCGTCGAAGTGGCGACGGACAAGAGCCTTGGCGACGACGTCGACGCCTATCTGCCCATGTTGAACCGGGCCCAGGACCGCATCGACGGGCTCGTGCAGACCATAAGCGACCTGCTCTCCCTCTCCCGCAGCGAACAGGCCGAGGCCCAGGGTGTGCCGGAACTGCTGCAGGTGGAGCCCGCCGTGGACACGGCGCTGGCGCTCCAGGCGGAGCGCATCGCCGCCCGGGACCTCACCACCCACACCGAGTTCGAACTCCATCTGCCGCCGATCTTGATCCCCACCGACGATCTCAACATGATCCTGACCAACCTGGTCGGTAACGCCGTGAAGTACAACCGCGACGGCGGCAGCGTGACGGTGCGGGCCAAGCACGAGGGCCAGTGGGTACGCATCGACGTCGAGGACACGGGTATCGGCATCGCCAAAGAGAACCTCGGCCAGGTGATGACTGAGTTCTTCCGCGAGAAGCGGCCCGAGACCCGCAACGTCGAGGGCAGCGGCCTCGGATTGGCGATCGTCAAGCGCCTTGCCGAGCGCGCCGGCGGTCACGTCGAGTTGGCGAGCGAAGAGGGGAAGGGCTCGACCTTCTCGGTGCTGCTACCCGGCTAGGAGGCTGCTGAAAAGCGAAGTCCCGGCCGCCAGAACGCACTGGGCGGCGCAATACGGCGTCCTCAGTCGCGCGA
>JAFGIH010000853.1 GCA_016929985.1 Thermoleophilia bacterium
ACCTGTGCATCAACTACCAGCGCAGACAGTCGCGCCACCGTCTCCGCGCCCGCGTTCTCGGCGCCCGGCACGAGACCGCCGTCGAGGACCCCGCGGGAGGGTGGAGCGACCCCGAGTTGCTGGCAGCCGTCCGCCGGCTGAAGCCACGCGAGCAGCAGATCGTCTTCCTGCGGGTGTTCGAAGATCTCAGCTTCGGCGCGATCGGGCACGTCGTAGGGATCAAGGAGAGCACGGCCAAGATGGCCTTCCACCGGAGCATGAAGGCTCTCCGCGACTCCCTCGGACCGTCAGCCGAAGACCGGCGGACCCGCACTGCGGACAGACCGGCTGCGCTGCTCAGGATCGACCTCGAAGGAGAGAACTATGGCAAATGAACATAGGGAAGGGTCCGTGCGCGGCCTTCCTTCGGAAGACAACGTCGTGCGCAGGTTGCGGGCCGGGTTCTCACCGGAGGGGCCCGACCAGGCCACGCGGCAGCGCATCTATCACAAGGCCGTAGCCACTCGTGACGCGGGGAGCGCCCGGGAGGCGGCCGCGGCGGGCTCCAGACGCGCCGGGGCCACCCGGCAGACAAGAGGCACCCGGCCGGTCTGGAAATGGGCGCCCATCGCTGCCTGTCTGGTCGTCGCCCTGCTGGCCGGGACCTTCGTCCTCACCTCTCGCGACACGGCCGACGCCGCCACCATCGCCAAGCGCGCCCTGGCCGCCGTACAGCAGACCGGAGCCGTCACCCACTACAAGATGAGCGGATCCTTCGCCGACATGGCCCGTCCGGAGGCGGAGGCCACGTGGGAAGCCGACTACTGGGTAGATCACGAGAATCAGGCCTACAGCTACCGGGTGCGTAACCTGCTCCACGTGAACGGGGCTCCGGTGTCCGGCCTCACCAAGGGCGGCGCCCAGCCGGTGCCGACCATCTTCTCCGCCGGTCTAGCGCTCGAAGACGTGGCCGACTCGCCGGTGGACCTGGAGGCCGCCTACAACCAGATGATCGCCTCGGGCAGCGCGCAGCTTCTCGGTGAGGAGACTATCGACGGCACGCCGACCTACCAGCTCCAGATCACTCGCGAGGAGACGTGGGGATCGGATCCCCTGCACACCGTCAAGACCATCTACGTCAGCAAATCCGACTACCTGCCGGTGAGAATGATCGAGGAATCCATCCTCACCACCCCCGCCGGAGACCTTCACACCAAGGAGACCGTGAGTCTCACCGAGGTGGGCGTCATCGAGCGGGAAGCCTTGCCCGCCGGCCTCTTCGCGATCCAGACCCCCACAGGTGAAGAGCATGTCGAGGGCACTCTGACCACGGAGCAGGTTCAGGCTTTCACCGAGTTCGACCTCTTCTGGCTCGGTGAGACGATAGAGGGACTGAAGCTGGATTCCATCCGCTATGGACGCGAATCGGACGGAGCCGCCAAGGAGGTCTGGCCTTCCTTCCGGGTGCAGTTCGCCTACTCCGCTACGGACGGTGGCGCGAGTTCCTCTCTCTACGTGACGGTCGCTCCCAGAGTGGCCGATGAGTGGAAGACCATGCTCGTGGGCGCCGACCTGACCACCCGCGAGGTGGCGGGAGCTACCGTGTACCTGGCCGACACCTTCGAAGGAACCGCCGCCATCGTCGACAAGGGCGACGCGACGGTGGTCATGACGGCCGATGACGAGGCGTCCGTGCTCGGCGCGGCGGCCCGGCTGACAGCCGTGAGCGACGTCCGGTAGCCGTTTGTCCGAGACTCTTCGAACTCCCGCCGGGGCATCCGTTCCCGGAGAGATGCGGGGCGGCGGACGGAACGTCCGCCGCCCCACCCACATGTGGCCGACGGCCGGGCTCTCCTTCCGGGCCGCCCGTCAGGCCATCACCTCGCTCACCTGGACGAACGGCTTGATGTCGGTGAAATTGGGGATGTCCTCGTTGAACATGGGACTGTGGGGCGTCATGCGGGTCGCGACATCTTCCCTGTTGTCGAACAGCAGGCGGGTGATAGCGGCGTAGGTAGGCGCCGATCCGGGCTCTCGGGAAGAGAGGCCTTTGTCGACTGTCACTCCCTTGAGGGCATCGCCGACCTTCTCCCGCACCAGGGGGATATGCTTCGCCAGATAGTAGTCAATATCGAAGTGCGTGCCGGGCCCGTTGGGATACATCACGGTGAACACGATCATCTCCGCCTCCTATGCCGACTGGTTGCGCACCTGCTCGTCGAGCCACTCCAGATTCTCCCGGATGAGGTCCGGGATGGGCAGCTCGTAAGGACAACGCGTCATACACTCGCCGCACGCGGTGCAGTCGCGGGCCTTTTCCACGCCTCCCCACAAGAATCCGCCCTTGAACGTCTCCAGCCCCATGCGCTTGACCAGCGAACGGACGCCCAGCATAGTCGCGATGGGGATATCCTCCGTGCAGGGCTGGCAGTAGCCGCAGCGCCGGCAGAACACCTTGTCGTTGGCCTGCCGGATCTCCGCGATCCGCTGGTGATCGGCGTCGGTTAGCGCGCCGCCTTCCTGGAACACCCGCCAGTTCTGGTCGAACAGGTCCGGGAACTCCACCCCAGCCACGACCAGCACCCCAGGCTCCGCGAGGGCGTATCTCAGAGCCGGCCGGGGGTCGTCGATCACCCCGCCGGAGAAGGGCTTCATGGCGAGTACGCCCACGTTCTTCTCTCTGGCTTTAGGGATGATCGTCTCCCCAGCCTTCGGTTCGAGAAAGCTGAAGCAGACCATGATCACGTCGAAGAGATCGTCGTCGAGGGCGCGGTCGAGCACATCCAAGCCGTGGCTGCTGATGCCGATGTGGCCGATGAGGCCTTCCTGCCTGGCCCTCTGCAGAGCCTCCAGCGCACCACCCGGCGAGGTGACCCTCTCGTAGTCGGCTTCGTTCGTCACGAAGTGACACTTGTAGATGTCGATGTAGTCACGCTGGAGCTCGGTCAGGCTGGTCTCCAGGTCGGCCCGCATGGCGTCCGCCGTCTTGGAATGCGACTTGGAGGCGATCACCACGCGGCGACCGGCTTCGGGGCTCCGCCCGTCGGGCGCGATGCCGGCCTGCTTCAGCGCCAGTCCGATGCGTCGCTCGCTGGTGGTATACGCGCGGGAGGTATCGATGAAATCCACACCCCGTTCCAAGGCGTGGCCGACCATCGCCACAGCCTCCGCCTCACTTATGCGTTGTATGGGGATGCCCCCCAACCCGAGACGGTACGTCTCCAGACCCGTTCGACCCAGCACCATACGCTGCATCTTCCGCCACCTCGGCTCGTGTCTCCTCGCCCGACTGTGGGTACTCTCTGAGTATAGCCGCGACGAGACCGAATGCTCCACGCCGTGGCCGGCCCACGGTATGCGCCGGGCCGCCGCCCAGCGTAGTATCCACACTACAGATCAGGCGCCCCCAAGAGGAGGAAGTGATGCCCATAGAGATCATCCTCTACAACCTGAAACCGGATGTCACCGACGAGCAGTTCAAGGAGTACGTGGACAACGAGAAGGGCCCCTACATCGACAGCCTACCCTCGGTGGACAAGTACGAGCTGGTGAAGATCGAGGAGAGCCGCTCGGGAGTCATCCCCTTCAGATACGTCGGGATAGTCCATCTCAACAGCCTGGAGGGCTTCAAAGAACGCGACAGCCAGACCGAGGAGTACCGGGCGTTCACGGCCAAGATGGCCGGCTATACCTCGGAGCTCCACGTCACCTTCGGGGAGCGGGTCCACTAGGAAACCCGGCGCGAGCTTCAGAAAGCCGGCCTTAGTGCCGGGCCAGCCACCTGATCATGGCCTCGACAAGCATCGGGGTGGCGGGATCCCAGGGGAGCGTGTGCCAGGCGTCGTCGAGCACGATGAGCTCCCTGTCCGGCACGCCGATGGCACCGAAGAGGCGGTGGGCGGCCGCCGGGTGCAACAGGTCGTCATGCCCTCCTTGGATGATCAGCGTCGGAGTGCGCAACCTGCGGGCGTACCTGAAGCACCAGCCACCAATGAACGTGCCGATGCGCGCCAGGTAGCACACGCTCACGGCCGGTAGCGGCCTGGGGTCGGTCCTGCGGTAGTGCTTGAACCACTCGTCGCAGCAACTGATGTCGAGTAGCTGGTCGTTGAGACTCAAGAACGGTCTCCGGCAGAACACCACGTACCACGGCAGCCGCAGATTGCTCCACGAGAAGAAATGGCGCAGTCGCAGCCTGAGCGCGGGGGCCGCCAGAATCAGCCCACTGAGCCCCTTCTGGTGGGTGGCCGCGAAGGCCAGGGCGAACAGTCCCCCCATGCTCTCGCCGAACAGGTACACCGGCACGTCCTCGTGTTGGGCTCTTACCATGGAGAGAAAGGCCTCGATGTCCGCAAGGACCTTCCGGTTGCTCCCCATGTCGCCGCGGGCCCCGCCGGATAGTCCGTGGCCTCTCAGGTCAAGCGAATAGACGGCCGTGCCCGCCTCGCTGAGCGGAGCGCCGATGCTCTGGTACGGACTGCCCTCCAGACCGATGCCGTGCAAGATGGCCAGCACCTTGGCGGGCCCACCTACGTCGGGCAGCCACCAGTGGTAGGCCAGCTCCACCCCGTCGTCGCAGACGAACCGCGCTTTCCCCGTGTTCATCGCGGACACCTCCGGCTTTGCCGACAACCTCCCTCTGTATAGCACCACCCCCCACGCGGCACAACCGCGGCCGCGGCCCCCGGGCGGGCCGCGGCCTGTCCCGTCACCCGCCCCTGCTATCATGCCCCGATGACCCTCCGCGAGGCATACCAGGTGCTCGGCCTCCAGCCTGAAGCCACTCCCGCCCAGGTAAAAGCCGCCTACCGGCGACTGGCGGCGGAGGCCCATCCCGACCGGGGCGGCCGCACCTCCGACTTCATCCGCATCCGCGCCGCCTACGAGATCCTCTCGGTCGCGGAGCGGCCCGACGACGAGATCCCCGTGCCACCCGGCCTCCGTGAGGTCATCGACGCCATCGTGAACGACTTCCGGGAGCAGCAGCGCTGGGCTGAGACCGAGACCCTGGCCTATCTCGACAACTTCGAGCGCACCATGCAGAGTCACATCCGCACGGCCTCACGGAGCGACCTCCGCCAGTTCAGCGCCACCTTCAGCAACGGTTGGGACGCTGTGATCACGGCCCTCTTCGGCGCGTGTAACAGCCGCTGCGACGGTATAGTCCAGCGCTACGAGAGTTGGTACACCGAGAACACCAAGGCCTTCTTCGACAGTCTTCACCGCAAGGAACTCCTCCGCTTTCCCCTGCGGAGACGGTTCTGGGAGGTGTTCGTGATACTCGGCGCGCTCGCCGGGGCCCTCTCGGTCGTGATCGGCTGGGAAGGGCCATGGCGCCGCTGGGTGTCCGTGGGGACGATCCTGGCGGCCGCGGTCATCGCCTTTCTTGTCCATTGGTTCACCGCTAGGCGGCGACGCGAGGTCCGCGAGAAGGCGGAGCCGCTGAGCGTGGTCGTCTTCGAACTCGATGAGTCCGCCCGCTTTCCCACCGAGGCCGCCCTCAGGCGCGGACGCCTGACGACCGCCGCCCTCGGTCTGGCGGGCATGTTCCTGGGCGGCGCCGCCGCGGGTGGTTTCGCGGTGCCGGTGGTGGGAGCGGTCGCCGGAGCGGCCCTGGGTGGAGCTGTCGACCGGTTCCTCAACCCCACCGCCCGGATGCGCGAGAGCATGGAGCTCGATCTGGCCCGGTTCATGGCGGTCGCCCGCACCCAGGTGACGGCCTACGTGCTCGAGGCCCATCAAGAGCTCCTCGGCCAGGTGCGCGGCCAGATAGAGGACAACTACCGGAGCCGAGTGCAGGAGTCGGTCAGGCTGCTCACCGCGGGCGGCGACAGGTAGCGGCATCCACTCTCTCGATCTGTATGTGTAGCTGTATGTGTAGGTGTATACTCAACCCATGGCACTCCACCGCGCCCAGATACTGCTTGACGACAGCCAGCATCGCGAGCTGGAGCGGCTGGCCCACGATACCGGTAGAAGCATGTCCGAGCTCGTCCGCGAGATGATGAACGAGTATCTGACCAGAGCATCCGAGGATGAGTCGCTGCGACGCTCCCTGGCTGCGCTGGATGAGTTGGCGGAGTTGCGGAAGCGAATCGAGTCAAAACACGGCCGCCTGCCGGCTTCACTGCTCGACGAACTGCGGGAAGAACGGGACGCTGAGCGTGACGCCCCATGATGGTCATCGACGCCGGGGTGGTGCTCGCCCTGGCCCTGCCCCTCCCCTTCTCGGCCAAATCCGCCGACAAGGTCCGCACGCTCCGGACCGCTCGGGAGAAGCTCTTCGCTCCGGCCCTTCTTGAATACGAGGTCTGCTCGGTGCTGCGGCGCTCGATCGCGCGTGGTCTCGTCACCGAGGATGAGGCTCGCTCAGCTCTGGACCTGACCATGGCCCTGCGCATCCAGACGATCACCCCCGCCTCGTCGCTCCACGCGCGCTCGCTCTCCTGGTCGGCACGTCTTGGACAGTCCAAGGCCTACGACGCGCAGTACCTCGCGCTGGCGGAGGAGATGGGCTGCGGTCTGCTGACCAGCGACTTCCGGCTCGCACGCTCCGCGCGCGCACTCGGAGCGACGTGGGTCGAAGACCTGCGCGCCGACCTGCAATAGAGGCCGTCCCTGCCGCTACTCCACGCCCTCCAGCACCTCCAGCACCTCGAGGTCGTCGATGGTCATGGCCATGCTGTACCGGTATCCGCGGCGTACCTCGACCGGCTGCAACGCATCCAACTCGTTGTCGGGGGCAGGGTAGAACGTGAGGTCGGCGGCGCCTTCCCAGATCTCAGTACGCTGGGCTCCACTCATGATCGACCGCACCAGCTCGCAGACCGGCGGCTTGGCCGTGCCGCCCCCGGCCAGTTGCGGGAAGTAGCGCATGTTGACCACCGGGCGCCTGCCCAGGTACACAGGGTCGTCCGAGACTCTCTCCAGACCCACCACGGCCTCCACCAGACGCCGGCCGTTGGCCGAGCAGGAGGCCCCGAACCACGCGCCCGGCTCCACCCGTGGAGCAGCCTTCGAAGCCAACGGGTGCGCCCGGGTGGTGTGGACCTCTCCGGCCTTCTTGGGCCAGCCTTGGATCCACCCACGCGCCATGGCGACATCGCTGTCGACATAGATGTAGGGGCAGGTACTGACCGCCTGGCCGAAGTAGAGAGCGTTCACCAGCAAGATGAACTCGTTGTACTGGCTGCGGGCCGGATCGAGGTATTCCTCTCCGGTGTCGCTCGCGTATTGCCAGGCCACGAAGAAGGCCGCGCATCCGCCCGGATCCTTCGGATCGGGTTCCAGACGCGGCGGCAACACCGCCTGCACGGCGGCGGCATCGGCGGCGAAGTCGACCACCAGCAGGTCACCGGCATAGTGCCAGGGCGGCAGACAGGTGAGCGAGGCCCTGCCTTCGGGCGACAAGGGCACGCTGAAGCCCCGCAGCGCCATGTCAGTCCTCCCTGTTCTGGTCGTAGCGGTGACCCGTGACCGTTGTGAAATGGAAGATGGGCCGGTCGACCCGTCTCAAGATCAGCGGGCAGTGCTTCATACCCGCCGGGACGAAGATCATGCAGCTGCGGTCGATGATGTGCTGCTCGCCGTCCAGCCAGATCTCCACCTCTCCCCCCAGGTCATAGGGACGAGCGGGGTCACTACCGAAGAACCCGATGATCTCGTCGGTGTCGTGCGCATGCGGGCGATCCTCAGAGCGACTCGGAACGCTGAGATACCACGCGACGTTCATATGGAAGGCGCCCTCCACCACCTGGTCGTCCATCCACAGCACGCGCTTGGCGAACTTGGAATACTCCGCGTCGATGCCCTGCTGGAACTCGGGCATCTGCAGATCGGTCACGATGTACTTCGCTGTTCTTGACTGCGGCACGGTCCGCCCCTTTCATGGTCCGAGCCAGTAGACCAACACGTCGCCGGTCGCGGCGTCGATGTAGACCCTGGCGCTCGCTATCCCTCCGCTCGTAGCTCCGCCCAGGTGGACGGTCCATACCATCATATCCTTGCCTCCCGTGATGCCGGGAGCATCGCAGCGCATCAATTCGACGTCATCGACCACGATGCCAAGCGGAACGGTGCTCGTCGTGGTCTCGCCGGCCGAAGCGATGGTCGTTGGGATCACGGCCGGCTGGGCGGTGAAGACCTCCATGGCGATGGCCACTGCCTGTTCCTGGCTGATGAGATCGGCGGAGGCCCGCTCGCAGCCGGCCGCGGGCGTGAGCGCGACAAGGAATCCGATGGCGGCGAGTGACATCCCGATGGCGCGCGATACCCTCATCTTCTCCCCCTGGGGCGGCCGTTCGGACCTCGTGGCCCGCTATTTTCAGTTTAGCGCCTGGTTTGGAAGGAAAAAACATACCGGAGAGCAACGTCGCCGAGCCAGTCCAGAGGGCTCTTGGAGGGAGAAGTGATGGAGAAGCAGGCCCTGCTCATCGTCCACGTGTACGTCCACGTGCTCCCGGAAGCGGTGGAGGATTTCAAGGAGGCGACCATCGAGAATGCCCGCCAGAGCCTGGCCGAGCCGGGCATCGCGCGGTTCGACGTGGTCCGGCAGCAGGACGATCCCACGCGCTTCGTCCTCGTGGAGGCGTACCGCACCGCCGGGGCGCCCGCTGCTCACAAAGAGACGCGGCACTATCAGGTGTGGAGAGACACCGTCGCGCCGATGATGGCCGAGCCGCGCACGAGCGTGAAGTACGAGAATGTCTTTCCTGAGTTGGAGGGTTGGTGACATGGAGTTCGAGTTCACCACTGCGGGGCGGATCGTCTTCGGGGCGGGCAAGCTCGGTGAGGCCGGCGAGATCGCGGGGGCCCTGGGTAAGCGGGCCTTCGTAGTCACGGGCCGCGACCCAGACCGCGCGCAGTCCCTGCTCGCGCTCTTGCGGGAACACGGGCTGGAGACGGTCGAATTCGCCGTGGCGGGCGAGCCCGACGTCGAGACCATCCGCAACGGCACCGCCCTGGCCCGCGGCGAGTGGTGCGACTCAGTCGTGGGGTTCGGTGGCGGCGCAGTGATCGACGCGGCCAAAGCCATCGCCATCCTCATCACCAACGAGGGCGATGTGCTCGACTACCTGGAGATCATCGGAGGCGGCAAGACGCTCACCGAGCCGCCGGTGCCGCTGGTGGCCATCCCCACGACGGCCGGCACAGGCTCCGAGGTGACCTGCAACTCGGTGATCAGATCGCCCGAGCACCGCATCAAGGTGAGCCTGCG
>JAFGIH010000854.1 GCA_016929985.1 Thermoleophilia bacterium
AGGACCTCTATTCCCGGGTCCTCGAGCCCTTCCTGAAGATGGTGGGCAGACGCTGGCAAGAGGGTCGGACCACCGTGTGGGAGGAGCATCTCATCGTCGGCGCCGTACGGACGGCCATGGAAGCCCTCTATCCCAGGGTGCTCGAGCGCAAGGCCGACGTCGAGCCCGTGCCGCTCACCGTGGCCTTCTTCTGCCCTCCTGAGGAAACCCACGACGTCGGCCTGCGCATGTTGGCCGATCGCTTCGCCCTACGAGGCTTCCGCACCATCTACGTGGGAGCGATGACCCCGGTCGCCCAGATGGTGGATTGTGTCCGCGCGACGGGCGCGTCGGTTGTCTGCCTCTCCGCGTCCACCCACTACCAGCGTTCAGCGCTGCACGAGGTGGTCGCGCGTCTGCGCGAGGTTCTCCCTCAGACCCGCATCGTGGTGGGTGGACCGGCGTTTGCGCACTCCGACCGCGGCTGGGAGCAGTACGTCGTGCACTCGGTCGAGTCGCTGTTGGACGAGCTGGTCGAAGAGGCACAGGCCGGAGCGGTAGCCACGGCCGCAGTGCAAGGGAGTGCGGCGGGCGCCGGCAAGCCGCTGGCTCCGACCGACGAGGAACACTCCGATGCTTGAGCTGCGTATTGCCCTGCGCTTCCTGAGGCGCAACAAAGTCCAGTCCCTTCTCATCATCCTGGGTATCGCGATAGGGATCGCGGTACAGGTGTTCGTGGGGTCTCTCATCACCAGTCTGCAAGATTCCCTGGTGGACGAGACCGTGGGTTCGAGTGCGCATGTGAGTCTGGAGCCAGGTGACAAACAAACGGCCTTCGCCTTCACAGTTGAGGACAGGGCGACGGTGAGCAACGACCCCCGCGTGACGGCGGTAGCCCCCGTGCAGAACCTCTCGGCGCTCGTATCGGTTGGCGAGACAAGCATACCGGTGGCAGTCAAAGGCGGCGAACCTGCCGACCTTGACTCCATCTACGGGTTGTCGGGGAAACTGGTGGCCGGGGAGATCTCGCTGGCCGGCGACCGCATCGCGGTGGGGAAGGAACTGGCCGAGCAGAACGGCCTGGCCCCCGGAGACGCCCTGCGGTTGGTCCTGGCCGACGGGTCGACGGTAGAGACGGTGCTGGAGGGCGTGTTCGACTTGGGGGCGCAGGCCGCCAACGAGCGTTCCGTATTCTCCGGACTGGAGTTGGCGAGTTCGGCCCTCGGCCGGCCGGTCGACCAGGTGAGCGCCGTGGAGATGCAGATAGCCGACGTCTTCACCTCGCCCGAGGTGGCGACGGGTCTTGCGACAACCTTCCCGCAGCTCACGGTCGGCGAATGGCAGGCCAAGAACAGCGACCTCCTCACCGCCCTTCAGAGCCAGAGCACCTCATCGTATATGATCCAGGTGTTCGTCATCATCGCGGTGATGCTAGGCATCGCCTCCACCCTCGCCATCTCAGCCGTGCAGAAGACCCGGCAGATAGGCATTCTCAAGGCACTCGGCATGTCCGACGCCAAGACCGGATTGGTGTTCCTCTACCAGGCGGGCATCCTCGGGGTGATAGGCACGGCGCTCGGCATCGCCGTGAGCCTGGCGCTGATCGCCGTGTTCAGTTCCGTGGCCAGAAGTGGCGACTCTGGGCTCTTCCCCATCGAGCCCAGGTTGGGCTTCGTGCTTCTGTCGGCCGGCATAGGCATCGCCATCGCCTTGATATCGGCCATCATCCCGTTCCGTAAGACCGCGCGTCTCGACCCCATACAGGTGATCCAGGGTGGCTGACATCATAACAGTGAGCGACGTGACCAAGGAGTACGGCGCCACGGTCAAGACCAAAGCCCTGCGTGGGGTCTCGTTCCACGTGGAGGGCAAGGAGTTTCTCTCCATCATCGGGCAGTCCGGCAGCGGTAAGTCCACCCTGCTCAACCTTCTGGGGCTCTTGGACCGCCCCACCGAGGGGACGGTGAGCCTACTGGGCACCGACGTCGGTTCGCTCAGCAAGAAGGAGCGCGCGGCGTTCCGCAACAAGCACTTGGGTTTCGTATTCCAGTTCCATCATCTGCTGCCCGAGTTCTCGGTACGAGAGAATCTTCTCATCCCCACCTGGATCGGCGGGCTCAAGGGCGGCGCCAGCACGACAACCCAGACGCGAAAGCGGGCCGAGGAGATCCTCGACTTCCTGGGTGTGGGACAGGTGGCCGACAAGAGCGCGGAGCAGATCTCGGGAGGACAGAAGCAGCGGGTCGCCATAGGCCGGGCCCTCATGAACTCCCCCGACATCCTCCTGGCCGACGAGCCCACCGGCAACCTGGACACCGAGAACTCGGCGTTGGTATACGACCTGTTCCGCCGCATCCATGACGAAATGGGTACGACGTTCGTCATCGTCACGCACGATCGAGCCATAGCCCAGCAAACCGACCGCATCATCGAGGTCACAGACGGGCTGATCTCCGAGGACGTAAGAAACGAGTACTTGGGCGCGCCGGCAACCCGGCCCTGACGCGAAGCCCCCGCCTAGTCGATCGCGAAGAAGACCCGTCCGCCTTCGCGCGACAGTAGGTCTTGTAGCATCAGCGTTCCTTCGGCGATCTGCTTGGAGGCCACCGCGAACACCAGGTTGCCCGACACCGCTTCTCCGCCGGCCACTTCGCTGGTGTCGGTCATGGGCGCCGGCGGCACCACGGATGCCAGACTGAAGGTATCGCCCTCGTCTCCTACAAACGTGCTGAGGATGTCGATCCAGAAGGTGCCTGTGTCCTCGCCGACGTAGGTGGCCTCCAGCGTGATGAGGACGTAGCGGTCGTCGGGCCCGGGAGGATCGTTGAACATGTTCTCGTCGAGGATGGCCTGAGTGGCGTCCGCCGACACGTCCACGACCCGCACCCTCCAGTCACCGACGCCGGCTTCCCGCCCCATGGGTATGGGTTCTCTGCGCGTGCCCCCGGCGGTCGCTTCGGATCCGTCGTCTATCGACGCCCCGGTCGTCGTGGTGGTCGAGCCAACGGCGATGACGCCGTTGGTCGATGCGGCCGACAACTCCGAAGTAGATCCACTGCCGTCACCGCCACAAGCGCCGGCGGCAAACACGACGAGCACGGTCAACAGCACCGCCACGGCTATAGCGCCGCGCTGCAACCGATGGAGCGGCATCGTCGCAGGGCCGCCACCAGACTGCCGACCGGGCTTCACTAGCCTCTCTCTGCTTGAGCCTTCTCGACACGCGCCTTCTGCGCGGCTTCGGCATCGTCGAGTGATGCGTAACCCAGCCGTTCTACCGTGTTTTGCAGGATGATCTGGGCCGCGCTCTGCCCGTCTGCTTCCAACTGCATGTAGTGGTCTTCGAGAAGCCGGAGGGTCCTCACACTGTAGGTGCCCAGCTCACCCCGGTTGTAGGTCTCAAAAGACGGAGTATGCGCGCTGTCGCCCGAATTGCGGATGGGCCGTCCCTGGGCGCCCACATGCGGGTACTTCTCGGCCAACTCCTCCATCCAGCGCACCGAGAGGTCCGACAGGCGCTCGATGATCGCTGCCGCTTCGGCATCCAACAGGGACACATCCGGGGCGATCCGCCTGAACTCGCACGGCGAGGAGTACTCCATCATCCGCGCGTACTTCTCGGTCATGAGATTGCGGCCGGCCGCTTCGGCCTTCTGCAGATCGTCCAAGTAGCTCTCTGCCGTGGCCTGATTCCAGGCCTGTAGCTGGCTGGAGCGCATGATCTCAAACGTCTTGCGGTCTTGCTGACAGGCCGCCGGCCCGTCTATGCCCTGCACCGAATGGAACATCTCCCACTCGATGTCGAGTATGCCTCTCATCGTCTCTTGCATGACATCCATGGTCTCATCTCGCTATTCCGCCATCACGGGTAGGCTTCGCAGTGCTTGGTTCTCTATATTAGCCTGCACCGCGTGCGCGTGGTCCATAAGGAAGTCGCTTTCCGAACCGCTCAACCCCTCCACGGTCAGCTCCGCGATGATGAGAGCGCTGATCTCCTCCACGATGCGTACCCTCTCCGCGGGCGGCGGGGCCGGAGCTTCAGAACAGAGGTCGGCGAAGAGCCGATGGCCGGTCTCGCCCAACACAGGCAGGTCGTTCAGGCCCCGGTGCATCCACTTGTAGAAGGGCCTATATCGCCTGTTGAGCAGGTAGACGATCGAGATAGCCGCCTCCATGAAGCTGCTGAGCGCGCAGTGGGCGGCAACCAGCTCGCCCCGCGCCAGGCTCCGCCCATAGTTGTATTGCCCCGTCTGTCCCGCTGTATAGCAGCGGGCGGCCAGCTTCTTGCGCCGGATGTCTTCGGGATAGAAGGCCAGCAACCCATCGCGGAAGGCTGTGAACTCCCCCAGGGGGTCGCGGAACACCCTGCCGTTGGTAGCCGTTGCCAGGTAGGTCTCGGGAAGCGCTCTCCACTCAGCAAGACCGGCAGGCACATGGTCGAAGCGGATGAACCTGCGGTAGAAGTCCTTGATCTCGAAGACTCCGGTCCGCTTGCCCGCGTGCGGGCCTTCCAGCCTGCGCTTGTACCCCAGGTAGTCCTTCGGCAGCTCGTCGTAGCACCTTTGCAGCTCCTCGCCGATCGCCACGTGGTCGTCCTCAGTAAGCCAGAGGCAGAAACCCGGCCCCCAATCATGATCGTGGGAGAACTCGTCGTCGAACCCGAAACACTCCGATCCCTCTCCCACGAGACCTGCCGCGATCCTGTTCTCGTAGTCAGGAAAATGCTTGGCCAGCAGGGGCCGGCCGTGCTCTTCGTAGTACCGCTCGGCGAGCTCGAGACCCTTCATGCCGGCGCCTGTCACTTGCCCCCGATGTCTCCGGATGTCCCAGAGTCTCTACCAGTTGCAGCCGCGCGCATCTTCTCCCGCGTGCGAGCCAGATTTCTGCTGGCTTTCTGCCAATCCGGGTGATCGGTTCCCAGGACCTTCTCGATGAGCTCGAGAGCTTGAGCGAAATAACGCTCGGCGGTGGCATAATCCCCGCCCATGTAGCCGGCGGCGGCGAGGTTGTTTAGACCCGTGAGGTAGAGCACCGAGCCCTTTCCCTCGGCCTGCTCGTACAGCTCGAGGGTCTGCTCGAGGTACCTCTGGGCTTCCGCGTGCCTGCCGGTGCTCATGGCCACCGAGGCCAGGTTGTTGAGAGTCGTCGCGTAGACGGCGTTGTGCTTACCGCTTCTCTCGAGGACCTCCAAGGCTCTGCGGTGCAGCTGCTCGGCCTCCTCGTATCTCTGGAGATCCTGATACACCAGGCCAAGGTTGTTGAGAGCGCTCAGGTAGACGAAATGCTCCGTGCCCACCTGTCGCTCGTAGATCTCGATGGCCTCGATGAACAACGCCTCCGCTTTCTCATGATCGCGCTTGATGCGATAGGTCCCCGCCAGGTTGTTGATGCACGTGGCGTAATCGGCGTTGTCGGTGCCACGGGCCTCGGCCTCGATCTTCGCGGCTCTTACGAAGGCGTCTTCGGAACTCTTGAGTTCGCGGAGCGTACGGCACAGTGAGCCGAGCTCGTTGAGCGCTGCGACATGGGCGGAAGAGTCTTCGCCCTCCTCCTCCTGCGTGAGTTCCACGGCCTCACGCAGGAGCGGAAGGATCTCGCGCAGTCTTTGTTCGGCCTGCAGGCCGGCGATCTGCTCTCGTATCTCTTGTAGTCTCTCGGTCACGGCACCCCCTTAGAAGTCGTCACACCAGCTATAACCGCCGGCCACCCTTGTCAAACCCTGCCCTTTACCCACATCACCCCGGCTGCCATAATGCGAAAGGCCGACGCCGTCGCGCGAAGGACCGCGCATTCTTGCGCCCGTTCCTCAGAGACTCCCCCGCTAAGGACGAAGCCTTGCCCGGAGAACAGATCGACACGAGACCCACGGCCGTCAGCAAGCGGAACCTGGGCTTCGTGGTCCTTGCGCTCTTCGTCTCGGTACTGCTCGCGGCTATGGACCAGACCATCTTCTCAACAGCCCTCCCGACAGTGGTGGGAGACCTCGCCGGCGTGGACCAGATGCTCTGGGTGGCCACAGCCTACCTCCTCGCCGGCACTATCATGATGCCCATCTACGGCAAGCTGGGCGACCTCTTTGGACACAAGTTGCTCCTGCTGAGTGCGTTGGCCCTGTTTTTGGGCGGATCTGTGCTCGGTGGGCTCGCGCCCGGCATAGACGTGCTCATCGCGGCCCGGGCCGTGCAAGGTCTGGGCGGAGGCGGATTGATGATCCTTTCGCAGTCCGTCATAGCCGACATCGTGCCGCCCCGCCAAAGAGGAACCTACATGGGCATCATGGCCGGCGCCTGGGCGTTCGCATCCGTCCTTGGTCCCGTACTCGGTGGGTGGTTCGCCGACTCCATAGGGTGGCGATGGGCGTTCTGGTTCAACCTACCGTTGGGGCTCATTGCCGTGCTGGCGGTGTGGGCTTATGTCCGCATGCCTCTGCACAAGAAAGCCCGGCGGAAGCTCGACATCCCGGGCATGATGACGCTCGCCGTCGCGACCACCACGCTGATCCTCGTCATCTCTTGGGGTGGCCGCGAGTACCCCTGGGATTCTCCCCTCATCCTCGGGCTACTCGGGCTGGCGGTCGTGGTCGCGGTGCTCTTGGTATTCGTGGAGCGGAGAGCCGCCGAGCCGGTGATACCGTTACACCTGTTCCGTGATCGCAACTTCAACCTGGTCACGGCAGGAGCCTTGTTCAGCTCGGTGGCCTTCCTCGGCGTCATCGTCTACATGCCGAGCTACCTGCAGATGGTGACGGGCCTCTCAGCGACGAAGGCGGGTCTGCTGGTGGTGCCCCTGGCCGCCGGTATCCAAGTGGGGTCGCTGGGCTCGGGGATCATCGCCAGCCGCACAGGCAAGTACCGGTGGATGCCGGCCTTGAGTGTCCTTCTCATCGGCATCAGCCTTGTTCTGCTCTCCACCCTCGATCCCGACACGTCTCTCACCATCACCGGCATTTACCTGTTCATCTGCGGCATCGGCACCGGGATAGGTTTCCAGATCCTTGTCCTCATCGTCCAGAACTCGTTCCCCATCACTCAGGTGGGCACTGCGACCGGCGCGCACAACTTCTTCCGGCAGATCGGAGCCTCGGTCGGCTCGGCCGTCGTAGGCACTCTCTTCACGGGCCGGCTCATGGACCTGCTGGGAGATAGGCTCGGCTCCTGGGGCACGGGCTCCGGAGGTATGGTCGACCCGCATTCCCTCACCCCAGCCATGGTCGGCCAGATGCCCGAAGATCTCAAGACGATCGTGATCACCTCTTACAACGAGGCCTTGGCGCCCGTGTATCTCTACGTCGCACCACTGATGCTGGTGGCTTTTGTTCTCTTCATCTTCATAAGGCCAAAACCCCTGGGTCTCACGAACGAGATCCCGGTGAACGCCCGGTCCACCGACAAAGCGAGCCCGGCCGACCTTGCGCAACCTACGACTCCGCCGCTATCCTGACAAAGGCCACCCGACCGGGTAGGCCCGAAAGGGGTACTGTGGTGAACAGGGTGGGCTTCGACAACGACAAGTACCTCGAGGAACAGAGCCGCGCCATCGTCGAACGCTCCGAGCGCATCGGCGGGAAGCTCTACCTCGAGTTCGGCGGAAAGATCGCGTACGACTTCCACGCCGCCCGGGTCCTCCCCGGCTACGACCCCAA
>JAFGIH010000855.1 GCA_016929985.1 Thermoleophilia bacterium
CCTTACCTCAACTGGATACCTCGTCTGTCTGTCCATGCTCCAATCCTCTCAAAGGTTGGAGCCTCCAGCAAACCCGGGGCGGTTCAGTTGCTTAGCGCAATCAAGCAGTCCAAGGCAAATCGACAGATCATTCTTGTCTCTCACAACGCCACCATTCCGATGCTTGGTGACGCACAGAACGTCGTTTTGTGCCGCAATGAAGACAAGTTCATAACCATCAGATCGAGTCCACTTGAGGGAAGCATCGGTGGCCGTGACGTGGTGGACCTGATCGCAAGCACTACGGATGGTGGCAAGGTGTCCATCAAGAAGAGAGTCAAGAAGTACAACCTAAAGAGATTTCGGGGTGAAGATGAAACTGATCTTTAGGAAGAGTGACGAGGAACAAATCAGCGTTTGGCAGTCCGCTGACGGTGAGGAGAAGAAGTTCAGCTACTCCGAGATGATCAACACCCTGATCAGATCAGGCGAGCTGGAGAGTCCGGAGACGATAGGCGACTTCACAGAAGACGAGAAGAAGAGCATCAGTTCGATGGTGGAACGGATCAACGCGGTGCTCAACGAGGAGGCGGGCCCTGACGAAGCCGCTGACCCTTCCGAGAAGTAGCTGCGGTCAAAGAGGCAATCGCCGGCTTTACTAGGATGTGGAGACCTGGCTGCCATTCTGCAACCCGAGACAGTGGCAGAATAACCTGCTAATCTACTAGCAGATTAGTAGATCAATCGTCGACTCTAGCGGGGCGGGGAGATGTACTCCTATCAGAGCACAGAGACTATCGAGGCGGATCTCGCTCGGCTGAGCGAACTCAAAAGCCGCCTCGACTCGCGTGGGCCGCTGCCGCGCATCTGGCTGGGCAGGACGCGCCGGGAGCTCGAGGCCGAGGCGGTGGCCGCCTCCACCTCCATGGAAGGCGTCGCTGTCACGGTGGATGAGGTGCGGCGCATACTCGCGGGCGACCGTCCTTCTTCTGTGGCTCCCCACGACGTGGCTTTGGTCGAGGGGTATCGCGACGCCATGAAGTTCGTGCTGAGCAGGGCCGACGATCCGCAGTTCGAGTGGCAGTCAGAACTGGTGCTGGGCATCCACTACCGGGTCATGGCCGAGGACCGCGCGTCGGGCGCGGGTAGGTTCCGGCAGAGCCAGAACCGCGTGGTCGACGTGGCTGGAGGGCGACAGGTGTTCCTGCCTCCGCCTCAAAGCGAGGTGCCCGGCCTGATCGCTGAGCTGACGGCCTGGACTGGGGAGCAGAGGCAGAGCCCTGCCCCGTTGGTGGCGGCGATGGTGCACTGCCGCCTGGCCGGAATCCACCCCTTCTCCGATGGCAACGGGCGCACTGCCCGCATCCTCGCCTCGCTGGCCATGTACCGGGGAGACTACAAGTCGCCCGAGTTTACCAGTCTCGAAGAGTGGTGGGGTGCGCACGTGGCCGACTACTACCGGGCCTTCGACTGTCTGGGGTCGGAGTGGGCCGACGAGGTGGACGTCACCCCGTTCGTGGAGGCTCACGTCCGGGCCCAGGTGGGCCAAGTGGAAGCTCTATCTCTGAGGCAGGCGACCGAACGGGTGCTGTGGCTTGCGCTGGACGATGTGACCAGGTCGGTAGGCGGGGGTGACGCCAGGATGGCGCATGCGCTGTACGACGTCTTCTTCGGGCGCGAGGTGACCAACCGCTTCTATCGCAGCCTCGCCGATGTGTCGGTGGCGACCGCGGTGAACGACTTGGCCAAGTTGGAGTCCGCCGGCCTGCTGAAGGCCGTGGGCGCGGGCCGCAGCCGCCGGTACCTGGCGGGCGGCCGGCTGGCTGGCCGGATAGCCGAGAGCGCGGGCATCGCGCCCGCCCCGGACGCCGAGGCTCCGCTGCAGTCGCAGCGCGAGTCGCTGATCGTCGCCTTGGCCGAGAGGGCGAAAGAGGGCGGGGCGGGCCTATGAGTGCTCCCTGTGCCCTCGTCCCTAGAAAGCGAAAGACCTCGGTCTTCACCGAGGCCCAACGCCGACCAGGAGTCCCCAATCCACTTGACCTTATGATCGCCCAAGGTCGGCGACTTGTCCAGCCGACAGCCCGGACGCGAGCGAAAGGGCCGGTTCGCAGGCGACCTCCCGATCAGCCGGGGGCTGACCTCCCAGTCAGCGGGGGTGCGCGATGGCATGTTTGCGCATGTATCGGGCCATGTACCGGGCCACGATGGCCGGATAGATCGTACCTTGTGTCCCCGTGGAGGCGACAATGACCGCGCCGTTCACCGAATCCATCGTCGAAGAAGCGGCCCTCGACTGGCTAGAGGCGGTCGGTTGGACCGTCCGCCACGGGGCCGACATGGTCCCAGGCGAACTACTCGGTGAACGCGACGAGTACGGGCAGGTTGTGCTGGAGCAGCGCTTACACGACGCGCTCGCCCGTCTCAATCCTGGTCTCCCTCCCGAGGCCCTGGAAGACGCCCTGCGCAGGCTGACCCGCCCCCAAGGTGCCGATCTCCTTTCGCGGAACCGGTACCTACATCGTCTGCTGGTCGATGGAGTGGCGGTCGAGTATCGCGCCACCGACGGCAGCATCCGCGGGGCCCAGGTCCGGGTGATCGACTTCGATGCCGTTGGGGCGAATGACTTCCTGGCGGTCAATCAATTCACGGTGGCTGAGAACAAGCACAACCGCCGGCCCGATGTGGTGCTCTTCGTGAACGGCCTGCCGCTGGTGGTCATCGAGCTCAAGAACGCCGCCGACGAGAACGCCACCATCTGGACAGCCTTCAAGCAGCTCGAGACCTACAAGGCCGAGATCCCCACGCTCTTCCAGACCAACGAACTACTCGTGATCTCGGACGGCGTGCAGGCCAGGGTGGGCACCCTATCGGCGGGTACCGAGTGGTTCAAGCCTTGGCGGGCCTGGACCGAAGCCGCATCCGAGTCGAGCGCCCCCCAACTGAAGACCGTAGCCGAGGGGCTGCTGGCGCCGCGAGCCCTGCTGGACATGGTCCGCGACTTCGTGGTGTTTGAGGACGACGGGGGCGGGGCGCTCGTCAAGAAGATGGCCGGCTACCACCAGTTCCACGCCGTTCAGGTGGCTGTGGAGGAGACCCTGCGGGCGGCCGCCGGCTTCGGGGACCGCCGGGTGGGCGTCGTTTGGCACACCCAGGGCTCCGGCAAGAGCCTGACCATGGCCTTCTACGCCGGGCGCATCATCCGCGAACCGGCCATGGAGAACCCCACCATCGTGGTGCTCACCGACCGCAACGACCTGGACGACCAGCTCTTCGGCACCTTCTCCCGCTGCGAGGAACTGCTGCGCCAGCCGCCGGTGCAGGCCGAGAGCCGCACGCATCTGCGCGATCTTCTGTCGGTCGCCGCCGGCGGGGTGGTGTTCACCACCATCCAGAAGTTCTTCCCTGACGAACAGGGCGACCGGCACCCGGTGCTCTCCGACCGGCGCAATATCGTGGTGATCGCCGACGAGGCCCACCGCAGCCAATACGATTTTGTCGACGGCTTCGCCCGCCACATGCACGACGCTCTGCCCGGCGCCTCGTTTATCGGGTTCACCGGCACGCCCATAGAGCTCAAGGACGCGAACACCCGCGCCGTCTTCGGCGACTACATCAGTGTGTACGACATCCAGCGGGCGGTGGAGGACAAGGCCACCGTGCCCATCTACTACGAAAGTCGCCTGGCCAAGCTGGCTCTGGACGAAGCCGAGCGTCCCCACATCGACCCCGAGTTCGAGGAGGTCACCGAGGGCGAAGAGGTCGAGAAGAAGGAGAAGCTCAAGAGCCGCTGGGCCCAGCTGGAGGCCATGGTGGGCACCGAGCATCGGCTGGA
>JAFGIH010000856.1 GCA_016929985.1 Thermoleophilia bacterium
TCTCGTCCGTCGCCCCTCCTATGCCGGGCTCCCCGCTGCCACGGCCGCCGGCGTGGCCGCCGCCTGCCGGCGCCCCTTCACTGCCGCCACGCAGGCCAGCACGACGACTGACCCCGCCACCCACAGGGCCAGCGCCCCGATCCGCCAGTCCATCCCCGCTCCTTCGAAATAGAGAGTGGAACGGGCTGCCTCGATACCTGCCCCCGCCGGCAACACGGGCGAGAGCCACCGGAAGGGCTGGGGAAGGAATGCGCCTCCCAGCACGCTCCCCGACGACGCATTCCCCAACAAGATGAGGATGATGCCGGCGACCCCTATGCCTGCCTGTCCGAACAGGCTGTGGCAGGCCGCGGTCGCCGACGCCACCGCCATCGCCAGAAGGGCGCACACACCCGCGAGCAACCAGTAGCTGCCGTCGAACCCCACCACCACCTGCACGGCGAGGGCCGCCAAGAAGCCATTCAGAACGGAGAAGACCACCAGCCACAACAGCCCGCTCTTCAGGTGGAGGGGTCCGTTCATGGTCCGCGAGAGCAAGGAGAACAAGAATGCCGAGATGCTCACCCCCATCACCAGGAAGAAGGGCACCAGACCCCGCGAGTCAGAGGCGGGTTGCGGTTGTACGTCCTCGATGGTGGCCGTCTTGCCAAGCGCCTGCGCCATGGCAGTGAGCGCGCCCGACACAGCCGCCGAGGTGGCCTGCCCGGAGGCGCCCGCGATCATGATGACCGGATCCCCGGCGCCCACCACGGCCGCCCCCACGATCTCGCGGTCCTTGATGGCCGCGCGGGCCTCTTCGGCCGATGCATAGCTGGTGACGGTGAACGCCCCCGGCGCCTTCGCCTCCAGCCCGGCCTCCACGGTCGGCAGCGCCACGGCCGGTCCCACGAACCCTATCGGCAGGTCGCGCGGCTGCGGCTGGTGAAGCGCGGCACTGAAGAGCCAGACGAAGAGGAACACCATCCCAAGACTGATGACGAGCGGCGCGATGATGGCGCGCTGGTTACTGCCGGCCGGACGATCCATGGGAGACCCCCTGTAGTGATTCAACGCTCGTTGAATTCTACAACCGTTGAATTACGGAGTCAACTCCTGCTACCGCAGCCGGAGTGAGGGTGATGGAGAAGCGACCGTGTGCTATAAATACTCGGCCCGCAAATCTGCCTGGGGGTATAGCTCAGTTGGGAGAGCGCCGCGTTCGCATCGCGGAGGCCAGGGGTTCGAGTCCCCTTACCTCCACCTCACCCAGGGACAGACGTGCCGCTCATTGAGATCAACGTGTCGACCTCCGAGCGCGAGGTGCTGCTGGATATCACCCGCCGCGTTCAGGACGCTCTTGTCATCTCCTACCCCGATCTCGACGGCATGGTGAGCATCTTCGTCCCGCACACCACCGCCGGAGTGACCATCAATGAGGGCGCCGACCCGTCGGTTGCCCGCGACATCATCGAGAGTCTGGCGAGCTTAGTCCCGTGCGGTGCGGGCTACCACCACAGCGAGGGCAACTCCGACGCGCACATCAAGACCAGTCTCGTCGGCAGCACGGTGGCCGTGCCGGTGGTGCAGGGGCAGTTGCGGCTGGGCACCTGGCAGAGCCTCTACCTGGCGGAGTTCGACGGACCGCGCACTCGAAAGGTGTGGATCATCCCCATGCCCACGGCGGTGCGCTGACTTCTGTCTCTCTGATCCTGCTGCGGCTCAGCGCACGCAGCTCCACCCCCGGAACCGAGCGCAGTGTGGTGTCGTACTTGCCGCCAACCTAACAGTTGTGTACACATTGTGCGCACAATGCGAAGCTACCGCGGAGAACCTCGACGTGGCTTCGACACGCAGGCCCGGCCAGGAGATACGGCGGGTGAACGTGGACTTTCCGGGGTGGATGGTCGATTCCCTCGAGGCTGGAGCGCAAGGTTTCGTAGACTAGGACCCGGCCTCAACTCGGCCGCGGGCCCGACTAAATGCTCGGTCGTCCCTCTTCGTCGGCGGGGGTCTTCGGGCCCTCATCGGCCAGATCCGCTACGGAATCGCCGAATCGGTCGAAGTCGCCGAAACCAAGGGCCTCTCCCTCGAGATCGCCCGGCTCGAGATCAGACGGCTCGAGGTCAGCCTCGGCGACCTCGCCGCTACCCACGATCGGCCCCGCCCCCTGCATCGCTCCCGCCAGTTTCTTGTGCCGGCGCCAGACGATCACCCGCCACACGGTGAGGCACAGCAGTAGCACCCAGGCCAGGACCTCCAATATCTGCCCGGCCGTGTTCGCCATAGTGCGGCCGTAGTAGAGGGTGACGTGGCTCTCGGTGGGGATGACCATCATCATCGACGGCGACACCAGGTACGGGCCCTCGGCGCCCTTCACGTGCCAGTTGGGGAAGTACGAGATCCGGACGTAATGGGGCTGGCCGACGGCCGTGGTGTCGAAGGTGAGCTTCTCGTTTTCGAGGAATTCGTTCGTGACGTGTCCTTCAGTCTGGATCGGCGTCACAGGCGGGTCGGTGGCCTGGTCGGCCGTGATCGAATCGTACACGGCGAGCGCCTGTTCGCCCTTGTCCCACACCAGCGGGACCTCGAGCGCGGCCTCGTCGAGATACCATTCGTTGGCCATGTCGCGCCATTCGGCCTGCTCGACGTCGACGCGCACCGGCTCGTTCTCCATCACAGAGACATACCCGGGGCAACCGGTGATGCGGAAGACGTTGTACTCACCGAAGGTTGCCAGCAACTCCACCCGGGGGTCTTGCTTCATCTCCGAGACGACCTCTTCCGAGTAGGCGATCATGTAGGGGATGTTCATGAACTGCAGGTGGGTGATACCCATGGCCACATCGCGCCCCGAGGGGTAGTCGACCCCTATGATGGCGTTGCTGGCCTCCTTGGAGAGCTCTGCCTGATTGATGAAATGGAACGCCGCGGTATAGGAGGCCTCCATGAGAGTGCCCTCCATAGTGTCCATGTTCTCGGTCCAGTAGGGGATGATCTCGAAGGCCCGGGGCGTGCCGAACTCATCCAGCTTCTGGCCGTGCTCCACCATCACCCGTCCGGGCTCGAGCGTGTCCAGGAACTCGTTGATCTGGTTGTACTGGACCCAGTTGCCCTTGGCCTCGTAGCCGGAGTAGTTCCACTTGATCCATCCGGCCGCCGTGGTGCTCGTGATGATGAGAACGGCCCCGATCACCACCGCCACCACCGGCGCGTAGACACGCCGCGACATCCTGCCGCGCAGGCGGAACAAGTCGTGCATCATGACCATGAACGGCCGCACCAGCCAGGTCGCGCCGTAGGCAGCCCACAGATGGATGGAGACGTAGAAGAAGGGCAGCACGCGGGCGTTCCACAGCCGCCCGTCGGGGAGCACCCAGAACATCACCAGCGTGACGACGGTGATCCAGGCTAGTGGTAAGAGCTTTCGCTCCTTGCGCGCCACCGCGTAAGCCATGCCGATAAGACCCAGCGCCGCCGCGGGGATGATGGCCGTGGGCAGCAGGTCGGAGAGCTTGTCCAGCTGGTCCCAGGCCATGTGAGCCGTCCACTCCAGATTGCCGATGAAGGGGAACGTCCAGAAAGCCGTGAGGCAGAAGCCCACCGCCCCTACAGCCACCAAGTAGCCGAGCGAGCGCCAGCGGAAGTTGACCAGCAGCAGCCCGGGGACGAGGCACACCAGCATGATGGTGGTCACGATGTGCGATAGCACCAGGCACATCAAGAGCAGACAGTTGAGCACGAAGTACATGTTGAAGCCGGGTCTCTGCATCCCCCGGTACATGGTGCCCAAGAACAGGAACACCAGAGAGAAGCTGAACATGTAGCCGAACTCGCCCGCCAAGGTGGAGAGGATGTTGGCCCCGTAGATGGTGTAGCTCTCCATGAGCAAGAAGGCCAGAGCGAACACGGCTGCCAGGATGGGGAAGGGCCGGCGCACCCGCCACAACCGTCCCATGGCGTACGCGGTGAGCGGCAGCAGGAAGACCCCCAGGGCCGTGATGAGTTTGAAGGCCAGCTCGTAGGGCAGGAACCAGTCGAGAACGGCGATGAGCAAGAACGGGAAGGGGAAGTAGAAGGTAAGCATGGGCATACCGGCGTACCAGCCCGGCGCCCACCCGGTCAGACGGAAGTTGGGCAGGAGTTCCTGGATGAGGTACTGCGCAGGATAGTGGTGCGCCCCGGTGTCGCCCCCAGCCGTCGTTGTGAGACTGAAGAGCAGGTTGGGCTTGTAGAAGACGAGGAGTGTGGCGTAAATCGCTAGGAAAGCGAGTAGCGTAGGCACCCAATCCCAGGTGTGCCCCTTCTCGACCAGGTCCTCGCGTTCCTCTCGCTCAGGCTCCAGGGTTCCCCTCCCTCCACAGCACGATCCGCAGGTCTATCAGGCCCCTTATTGTACGCGGTATGCGGCGCACTATGGAAGAACGCGGTTTCCGCTTCTCCTCGACGGTCACCGGCAGCGCGCGGACGGTCACCCCCTCGCGGCGCGCTCGGATGATGAGCTCGGTGTCGAAGAGATCGGTGGTCCGCACTGTGCGGGGAGCGAAGCGCTGCACCACCTCGCGCTTGAGCACCTTCATGCCGTGAGTGTCGTCCATGCGACGGTCGAAGAGCACGCGCAGGATGGTGGTGAAGCCAAGCGAGATGAAGTGCCGCGCGACCGAGCGCCGGTCGTCGGCCCCCGCGACCAGCTTGCTACCCACCACGATGCCGGGCGCGGCGGCTGGGGCCGCGGCGCTCTCCGAGGCGGCGGCGGCGCCACCCGGCCCGCCGCCGGTCAGCACCTCGCCCGCCTTCAGCATGAAGTCCACGTCGTGGAAGTCGATGTCGAAGTTCACGATGAGGTCACCCTTGCCGGCCAGCATGCCGGCCTTCATGGCCGCGCCGTAGTCGGGCACGGGACAGCGCAGCGCGCGGATGCGAGGGTTGGCGGCGGCCAGCGCGTCGGCGATGGCCAGGGTGTCGTCGGAGCTACCGTTCTCGGCCAGGATGAGCTCGTAGTCGACGCCGCGGGCCTCCAGCCCCCCCACAAGCTCGGCGACCTCGTCAGCGAGGCACTCAGCCTCGTTGTGGATAGGAATGACGATGGAGTAGAGAGGCGCCCCGGCCGGCGCGGCCGCCGCCGGCCCTCCGGGCCCTCCTGGCGCCGCGGCCAATGGCCCGCCGGGCGCGCGGCCCGCCCCAGCCGCGCGGCCGCCGCCCACCGGATCAGCCATTTTTCGCGCTCTTGACGGCCGTGTGCCGGAAGGCGAAGTACCGGCTGCCGAGGAAGTTCCACGTCACCGAGACCACGGCCGCGGCGAAGGCCTTGACCAACCGCACCCACGCTGTCCCGGAGTCGATCCAGATGCCCAGCACCGTGAACACCACCACGTTCACAATGAGCGGCGGCGTGTTGACGGCGAAGAAGACGGCGAACTCGCGCTTGCCCTGCTCCGAGCCCCGCGCGTTGAAGGTCCAGTACTTGTTCCAGACGAAGCTGTTACAGATGCCGGCCACGTACGAGATCCCCTTGGCGGCCACATGCGGCATGCCGGGGACCATGCTCAGCAGGTAGAAGATGCCGAGGTCCACTCCCGTATTGACGATGCCCACGATGATGAACCGGATGGCTTGGCCGGTCCAACGGTCGCGATGCA
>JAFGIH010000857.1 GCA_016929985.1 Thermoleophilia bacterium
AGGTGAGCATGAGAGCCAGGCCGATGGGGACCGCCTTGGGCTCCATGAAGGTGCTGAGCTTGAACCCTTTAGTTTCCGCCACTTGCTCGGTGGTCAGTTTCAGATCTCTCACGCCGAGTAGGGGGACAAGCAACAGAGCGAGCGCCGAGATCACCACGCAGGTGGTGATGATGGCATTGAAGCCGCCGTGTTGGATCAGCACCAGACCGACGGCCGGTCCGATGGCCGTCGACAGCGTCTGCCCCAACGTGAAGTAGCCAAGGCCCTCGCCGTAGCGCTCTCTTGGCACGACGCCTGCGACGATGGTGCCCGTGGCAAGGATGGCGGTGCCGTGCGCCGCCCCATGGAGGAACCTGATGAGCAGCAAGAGCACGGTGCTGTCCGCCGCGAAGTAGGCCAGGTTGAGGGCTACACTGAGGATCGCGCCGACATACAGGGTCTTGGTCTGGCCGATGTGATGGATCCGTTTTCCGGTGTAGGGGCGCGTGACGAACGCCCCGATGACGAAGATGCTGGCCGAGAGACCGGCGATGGCGGACGATGCCCCGAAGCGGTCGGTGGCGATCTTCGACATGACGATCATGAGCAGCAGGAAGTTGACCGACTGCAGGAAGTTGATGAGTGAGATGATGATGAAGCTCTTGGTCCACAGAGTCTGCTTGGAACCTTCAGCGCCGCCCACGCCGCCCCTGGGGCCTTCAGCGCCGCTCACGCCGTTGTTTTCGCTCACGCTCTAGGTCCCCGTCTTCCCAACCCTGTTGCTTGCCTTGGAGCCGGCCGGCCCCCGGAGGATTCTACACCTCACAGAGCTATTGACGGAGTGTATACACTCAGAGTATACTGCCAGCCATGAGCGTTTCCTATGCACTATTGGGCCTTCTTGAGCAGGAGCCCGACCGCGGCAGCCACGGCTACGAGCTCAAGCGTCAGTACGACGACTACTTTGGCCGCGACAAGTCGCTGCCGTACGGCCAGGTCTACAGCACGCTCACGCGACTGGCCCGCGACGGCCGGGTGGTCGCCAAAGGCAGCGAGCCCGGCGAAGGGCCCGAGCGCAGGTTGTATGCCATCACCGACCAGGGGCAAGAGGACTTCTCCACCTGGCTGGCCGCGCCCATCGCGCCCGAAGCCCATTTGCAGAGCCTGCTGGGCATGAAGATGACGCTGGCCCTGCTCCTCAACCGTCCCGCCGACGCGTACCTGGACGCTCAACGCCGCGTCCACATCGAACGGATGCGCGAGCTCACCAACCGCCGCCGGTCGGCCTCGTTCGTCGACCAGTTGCTCATAGACCATGCTCTGTTCCATCTCGAGGCCGACCTGCGCTGGATAGATCTCACCACCAGCCGCCTCGACCGAATCGCCAAGGAGTTGAAACGATGACCCGCAGTTCCCTCGTTGCCCCCGGCAGGCAGGCCGGCGCGGCGCCGCTCTACGACTCGCGCCCCGACGGCTCCCGCACCGTGGTGACACCCTTGATCAGCTGCCGCGACGTGCATCGCTCGTTCGGGTCGACCCAGGCTCTGCGAGGAGCGGATTTCGCCGCCGAGGCGGGGGAAATCGTGGCCATCATGGGGCCGAGCGGATCGGGCAAGTCGACGTTGCTGCATTGCCTGGCGGGGATCTTGGTGCCCGACAAGGGTGAGGTGATGCTGTCCGGCGAGCGGATCGACACACTCTCGGAGGGGCGGCGGAGCGAGCTGCGCCGGGAAAAGTTCGGATTCGTTTTCCAGTTCGGCCAGTTGGTACCTGAACTGTCGGCCGAAGAGAATGTGGCGTTGCCGCTGCTCCTGGCCGGGCGGTCGCGGACTCAGGCGGTCGCGGCCGCGCGCCCCTGGTTCGCGCGGCTGGGCATCGAGGGCTTGGAGGGACGGCTGTCCAGCGAGCTCTCCGGGGGAGAGCAACAGCGGGTGGCGTTGGCGCGGGCCTTGGTGGCCGATCCGCAGATAGTGTTCGCCGACGAACCCACCGGCTCGTTGGACTCGTTGAATGGTGAGCAGGTCATGGAGCTCCTGGTCGGCACCGCACGGGAGCGCGGCACCACGGTGGTGGTGGTGACGCATGAGCCGCGTGTGGCCGCCTACGCCGACCGGGAGGTCATGGTGCGAGACGGGCGGGCTTCCTGCGCCGATGACCGGGGCGCCTGGGCGCCCCCACGTCAGACCGGCGCCGGGGACGCCGCGTGAGCGGGGCAAGCGGGGTGCGAGCGGACGCCGCCCGGTCCGGCGCGGCCCGGGCGGCCGTGATCCGGCTGGGCCTGCGCCTCTCCTGGGGGGCGGCGAGGGAGGGCAAGGTCCGCCTCGTCTTGACCGCTTTGGGCGTGGCTCTGGCGGTGACTCTGCTGCTCTTCACCATCAGCGGATTCAACGCCTTGGAGGCGAAGGATGTCCGCAGTGGCTGGTTGGATACCGGCGGCGCCAACCGGATGCCGAGCGTGGACGAGAACCGGTCGGACCCGCTGTGGTGGCGCCTTTCCTACGACCTGTATGACGGCCGGCCCATCGGCCTGGTGGAGGTCGCCGCCACGGGGCCGGCGTCGCCCCTCGTGCCGGGGCTGGAGCGGTTGCCCGAGCCCGGCGAGTACTACGTGTCGCAGGCGTTGGCGAGACTACTTGCCGAGACCCCGGCGGACCAGCTCGGCGCTCGCTTCTCCGGCGTTCAGGCGGGGATCCTGGGCGATGAGGGCCTCGCGTCGCCCGAGACTCTCATGGCGGTGGTGGGACGGTCGCCCGCCGAGCTCGAGGGCTCCATGGGGGCTGTCCAGGTGAGCAGCATCGAGGCCGCTCCCACCGAACACAGCTACTCAGAGTTCATGAAAGTGGCGCTGGGCATCGGCGCCGTGGGGCTCATGCTGCCGGTGCTGGTGTTCGTGGTGACGTCGACGCGGTTGGCGGCGGCCCGGCGCGAAGAGCGGCTGGCGGCGCTGCGCTTGGTGGGGGCCACACCGGGGCAGGTGAACATCGTGGCGGCGGTCGAAGCGGTGCTGGCCGCCATCGCGGGCACGCTCGTGGGCTTCGCGCTCTTCTACATCTTCCGCCCGCTGGTCGCGCGCATCCCGTTCACCGGGGAGCCCTTCTTCACCGGCGACCTCTCGCTCGGCCCGCTGGCCATCATCGGCGTGGCCATCGGTGTGCCGGTCGCTGCTGTGCTTGCCGGTTTGTGGACGCTCCGGCGTGTGCAGATCTCGCCGCTCGGGGTGACCCGCAAGGCGCCGCCCAAGCGGCCTCGCCCCATCAGGCTGCTGGCGCCGGTGGTTGCGGTGGCGCTGCTCCTCGTGCCGGCCCTCATCGACGACTCGCAGATGCGCACCTTCAGCGTGGTGGGGGTGTTCGCTGCCATCGCGCTCAGCATCGTGATTGTAGGACCCTGGCTCACGTCCGCGGGGAGCCGGGTGCTGGCCGCGCTTGCCCGCCGCGATTCCACCCTCATCGCCGCGCGCCGGCTGGGGAGCGACTCCCGCCGGGCCTTCCGGGCCATCAGTGGCCTGGTGCTGGCGGTCTTCATAGGCACGGTCTTCACGTCCATCATCGCGACGGCCATCAACAGTGGCAGTGGCACCTTCCAGACGCCGGACCTGCCGGCCTCGACGGTGGTGCAGGCGTTTGGCGAATCGTCCAACGGCTATCTCGACGCTGGGGCGAGTGCCGACCTGGTCGCCACGTTGGCGGACGTAGAGGGCGTGCAGGCTTTGATCCTGGTGCTTTCACTGCCGGCCTCGGCGGCCGTCCCGGCACCGGTCTACGGCGTCCAAACGGAGACGGGCGTCGACTCCTCGTACTTCTCTCTTCACGCCGCCGGCTTGGTGACCGAGAGCGATTGGGCGCTGCTGGGGGGATCGGCAGGAAGTGTTGACGGGTCCGGCTACGTGGCCGTCGACGCCGAACGAGTGGCGATGGGATTCGTACAGGCAGCCGACCGCGCCCTCATAGCGGAGGGGACGTCCGCTCTGGTTCTGGATGCCCCGCTGATACCGGACGCATCAAGCACTACCAAACACCTGGTCGTGCTGACCGACGGCGGTCAAGCGAGCATCGAGCGGGTCCGCACCACACTCGAGGTGGCCAACCCGAGTGAACAGGTGCCCTACACCGTGGGTGAGATGCTGGCCGTCGAGGACGCGCTCCTGGACTCCCTCCGCCGGATGGTGGACGTGGGCATGGTGCTGTGCCTGGTGATCGCCGGCTGCAGTCTGGCGGTCTCGGTAGCCGGAGGCCTGGTGGAGCGCAAACGCGCCTTCGCCTTGCTCCGGCTGACGGGTATGCCGCTCCGCCGGCTCTACCGGGCAGTGCTCCTCGAGGCGGCCGTGCCGTTGCTCCTGGCGGCCGTGGTCTCGGCGGGCGTCGGCTTCTTGGTAGCCGCCCTCGTCTTCTGGAACACCGACGGGGGATTCACGGTGGCGACTCCCGGGGTGGGCTACTTCGCCCTCCTGATCGGCGGCCTGCTTGCCGCCCTCGCCATCGTCGGCGCGACGCTTCCGCTGGTGGGCAGGATGACCGAGCCGCAGACCGCGCGCGCGGAGTAGGCGGGGCGGCCCAGGCTGCGCACCGGCACCCGTGCCGGGCAGGCGGGACGCGGTAAGCGCCGCCGCGCCCCGGCCGCCCCCCGGCCGCTTCCCGGCCGCCTACTTCAGCTTCACCGCCGTCCCGTACGCGAGGATCTCGGAGGCCTGGGCCATCACCATGGACGTGGTGAAGCGCACGCAGATGAT
>JAFGIH010000858.1 GCA_016929985.1 Thermoleophilia bacterium
CAGGGACTGGGCGCTCCGGGCCGCAGTATCTGGGGCACCACGATGGGGGCGCCCAACAACACCACCGTCTGGGTGCCGGCCTACGGTGAACCAAACGGCCGGATTTCCATGGCCACCAAGGTGGCCAAGTACATCCCCGCGAACCCCAACCCGCAGCGTCTATGGCGGCTGACGGTCCCAGATGCCATCCTGGACCCGCCGGTGGAGTGGTACGGCGAGGGCTTCTGCGGCCAAAGCCTCGAGCAGCAGTTCAAGCATTTCGTGTACCCGGCTCCGGGATGCTCGGAGATCAAGCTGTGGTACCGCTACGGCGGGTCGTTCATGGGCACCATGAGCGACACCACCAAGTGGGTGCGCATGTACCAAAGCCCCAAATTGGAGTGCGTGGTCAACCAGGACATCTGGTGGAACAGCGAGACCCGCATGGCCGACATCATCCTGCCGGCCTGTACCAACTTCGAGCGCGACGACATCGGCGAGTGGGCGGCCGTCAACGGCTACACCTGGCACGCGAGCAGCGGCTGCAACTACCGTGTGGTCGTCCGCGAGCAGAAGTGCATCGAGCCGCTGTACGACTCGAAGTCTGACTACGAGATCTTCGCCCTCATCTTCGAGAAGATGGGCAAGCGCGACCTCTACACCGACGGCGGCAAGACCGACGTCGACTGGGTCAAGGGCTTCTTCGACAACTGCGACCTCCCCAAGGTGGTCAGCTGGGAGGAGTTCAACAGCAAGGGCTATCACATCATCAACATCCCCGACGACTACAAGCCTACGCCGGGTCTGCGCTGGTTCTACGAAGGCCGGCCCTGCGATACCCCTGACACCGGCAACGCGAAGCGGCTCGATCCCGACCACTCGGGCGAACTGGGCACCTTCAGCGGCAAGATAGAGTTCGTCTCGGAGAGCCTCCAGCAGTACTTCCCCGACGACGAAGAGCGGCCGGTGTCTCCGCGCTATCTCCGCAGCTGGGAGGGTTACGGCACTTCGGGCCTCTTCGACAAGTACCCACTGCAGCTCGTCTCGCCGCATCCGCGGTTCACGTTCCACTGTCACTACGACAAACACACCGACTGGCTGAACGACATCCCGGTGCACCGCATCAAGAAGGACGGCCATCCGTGGTGGCCGGCGCGCATCAACCCCGAGGACGCTGCCGAACGGGGCATCAACAGCCACGACATCGTGCGTCTCTATAATGACAGGGCCTCGGTGCTCTGCATCGCGGTGGTCACCGGGCGCGTGCGGCCGGGGGTCATACACTGCTACGCCTCGTCGGCGCTGTACGATCCGCTGCAGCCGGGCGAACCGGACTCCATGGACAGGGGCGGTTGCGTGGCCATGCTGACTCCCTCGCGCATGCTCTCCAAGAATGCGCCCGGCATGACGCCCAACTCGTGCCTTATCGAGATCGAGAAGTGGGAGGGCTGAGATCATGACCCGCTTGAGTCTGCTCATCGACGTGACCAAGTGCAGCGGCTGCCACAACTGCTTCCTGGCCTGCCGCGACGAATACTACGACAATGACTACAGCCCCTACTCGGCCCCCCAGCCGCTCGACGGCCAGTTCTGGATGCAGGTGAAGGAGGTCGAGCGGGGCTGTTACCCGAAGCCCAAGCTCGACTACATCCCCCTCCCGTGCATGCACTGCGAGAACGCGCCCTGTATCAGCGCAGCCGCCGATGGAGCCGTGTATCGCCGGGAAGACGGCATCGTGATCATCGACCCGACGAAAGCCAAGGGCCAGAAGGAGATCGTGAACTCGTGCCCGTACCGGGTGATATTCTGGAACTCCGCTCTGGAGCTCCCCCAGAAGTGCACCATGTGCGCGCATATGCTCGACGCCGGTGAGAAGCTGCCGCGCTGCGTGGAGGCCTGTCCGACCGGCGCTCTGGTGTTCGGGGATCTCGACGATCCGAACAGTGAGATCGCCAAGCTTTCTGCCTCGCTCGCGGTGGAGGAGTACCATCCGGAGTACGGAGCGAAGCCGCTGGTGAAGTACGTGGGTATCCCCAAGCGGTTCGTCACTGGTGAAGTGGTGAGGCGGGATGTCCCAGGTGAGTGCACCGAGGGGGTGAAGGTCACGCTCAAGGGCGGCGGCCTGCAGCGCGAGACCCGCTCCGACAGCTACGGCGACTTCGAGTTCGACGGCCTGGAGAAGAACACCGACTACCAGGTGGGCGTGGAGCTCGAGGGATATGCGTCCATGGTCATCGAGGTCTACACGCAGACCGACGTCGACCTGGGCGAGGTGGTGCTGGAACCATTCAATTGAGGGGCCGCCGGGAGACGGCCTCGGTAAGCTAACGACTGGAAAAGGACTCATGGAAGAAGTTGTGATCGTCAGTGCCGTGCGGACGGCGGTAGGTAGGCTGGGTGGCGGAATCAAAGACGTCGAACCTGAAGATCTCGGTGAGCTCGTGATCAGGGAAGCCCTCTCTCGGGCTCAGGTGGAGCCTGGAGAGGTCGACGAGGTGATCCTCGGGCAGGCCAAGCAGAGCGCGGACGCGGCCAACCTGGCCCGCGTCGCAGCTCTCAAGGCCGGTCTCCCCGTCGAGATCCCCGCGTATACCGTGATGCGCCAATGCGGCTCAGGGCTACAGGCAGTCCATAACGCCGCCCATCAGATCATGGTGGGTGAAGCCGACATCGTCGTGGCGGGTGGCGTGGAGAGCATGAGCAAGGCCCCCTACTATCTGCGTGGCGCTCGCTACGGGTACGGCGCCGGGAACGCCGTGCTCCTCGACTCCAACACCGAGAGCCAGCCCCGTTCGCAACCGTACAAGGTCTACGGGAATCTGACCATGGGTCTTACCGCCGAGAATCTCGGGGAGAAGTACGGCATCACGAGAGAAGAGCAAGATGCCTTCTCCTTGCAGAGCCAGAACCGGGCCTTTGCGGCCATCGAATCGGGGCGTTTCAAAGACGAGATAGTGCCGGTGGTCATCCCTCAGAGGAAGGGTGAGCCGAAGATCTTTGATACTGACGAGCATCCCCGCAAGAGTACTCTCGAGGGGTTGGCCGCGCTGCCTGCCGTCTTCAAGGACGGCGGCACAGTGACGGCGGGCAACTCGTCCGGCCGCAACGACGGCGCCGCCTGTACGGTGGTCATGTCGGCCAAAGAGGCCGGCCGCCGCGGTATCAAGCCCATGGTGGTCATCAGGGGCATGGCCGTCGCCGGCGTACCACCGGAGATCATGGGCTTGGGCCCGGCTCCCTCGTCGCGCAAGGCTCTCGAGCGCGCCGGCCTGACGTTCGACGACATGGGTCTCATCGAGCTGAACGAGGCGTTCGCGGCGCAAGCTCTCTCGGTCATCAAAGAGCTCGGCATCGGCGACCGTATGGATGTCATGAATCCTAACGGCGGCGCCGTCGCGTTGGGCCATCCGATCGGCTGTTCGGGGGCGCGGGTCTTCACCACCCTGCTCTACGAGATGCAGAAGCGCGGCACCAAGTATGGCCTTGCCACGCTCTGCATCGCCGGTGGACAGGGGATAGCGACGGTAGTCGAGTCCGCATAGGTGAGTGTCCTCTGATCACGCACGCTCTGCTGCATTTTGGACGCGGACGTCCGCGAAACCATTCCAGAGAGCATGCGTGACCAGAGGGGCCTCACTTGTAGGGAACTCGCGCGCACTGTGGGACATCTCGCCGCAGTCCTCTGCAAGTCTAGTCTACGGCGCCAGCGAGATGCGGGGGGTCTCCATCGTCAGATAGTCGATGCGGGTGGCGCCTCCGCAGAAGCGCTGGATGAGTTCCGCCACCTCGGCACAGGCCGCCTCCACCTCTTCGCGGGTGATGGGAGGGAGGCCGTCCACGTTGAACTCGATGGCTGTGGTCTCGGGCAGGGTGAGGGTGTGATTGCCCTGCCGCCAGGTCCAGCGGCGGGTGAGCACAGTATTCGTGCTGTTCTCCACGAAGATCACCTCGCCGGGCAGGGGGTGTTCCAGCTCCTCCGAGCCGAAGGCCACAAAGCCCTCGTCGCCCGTTGCGAAGCGGAGCTCGATGTCTCCGTTCAGCAGGTCTATGGCGTGGGCGCCGGCCGGCAGCAGATGGCGTAGCGACATCACATTGCCGAGGTCGACCAGGGCGCTGATGGAAGGGAGCTGGTCGCCCCGCAGGGCCCTGCGCGCCATGGCCTCCACGGACGAGCGGAACTCTGCCGGCTTGGCCCCGAAAGCGCGGTAGGCCTCGCGCCAGGACTTGATACGGGGCTCCTCCGCGACCTTCTCAGCGTCCACGCGGGCGCGCACCGATTCTTCGGCCTCTCGCATCATCTGCACCAGTTCCGCGGGCGACGGGCCGTTGGTGACGCCGTGGGCGATGACCACCCCGCGTACATATCCGGGATAGCGCGCGAAGATCTCGGGGGAGATGCTATAGCTGTAGTACTGCATGAGAAACACCCACCTGTGGTCGGAGTGCCTTGGTGGGCCACTGGGTATGCAGCGGCCCGTGTCGCGATTCTACCGGAAATGAAGCTGGGCGACCGCGGCCATAGCGGCCTGTCCGGCGCGGCCCGACCGTGGCGGCGGGGTCGCGTTATCGCGAGGTTGCCGCTGCCGGCGTGGTCCTTGTCGCCGTGGCGCCACCTGCGCTAGGCTTCGCGTACTGGTATCGAGAGGGCGGCGACAAGGAGTCGGGCTATGCGGATCGACGTACCCTGGAGTTCCGGGACCACCCCGGTAGAGATCGACGCCCGTAGGGTGGCCGGTGTTCTCGGCGCCAATGTGGAGCGGGCTGAGAATCCGGACGCGATCTTGCAGGCGGCGGTCACTCGTTCGGGCGCCGGCTTCGCGGACTTCCTTGCTCAAGCTGCCTCGCCGCTGCTCGTCGTGGTCAACGACGGCACCCGGCCTACCCCTTCGGCCGACGTGCTCCGCGTTCTGAGGAGCGATCTGGAGACGTGGCTGGCGGTGCTCGGCAACGAACTCGCGTTCGTCATCGCCACCGGCACCCACCGGGCCGCGCTCCCTTCCGAGATCGACCACATCTTCGGCGCCGACCTGGCCTTCGCCCACACCGGCCGCATCTTCTCTCACGACGCCAAAGACGGGGAACAGCTGGCCTACGTCGGCCGGACCGCGCGCGGCACCGAGGTCCGGGTGAACCGGCTGCTCGCCGAAGCCAAGAGCGTGCTGCTCATCAATTCGGTGGAGCCGCACTACTTCGCCGGCTACACCGGCGGGCGGAAGTCATTGTTCCCGGGGTTGGCCGGCTACGAGACGGTGTGGGCCAATCACAAGCTGTCTATGGAGCCCGGTTCCGAGTTGCTCGTGCTTGCGGGCAACCCGGTGCACGAAGACCTGGAGGAGATGCTGGCCGTGGGCATCGCCGGCAAGGACATCTACTCGGTCCAGCTCGTGCTGGACAAGGACCACCGGGTGGGATTCGCGGCGGCCGGCTCGCTGGAGGACACGTTCCGGCGGGCCATCGAGGTGGCCGACAAGCAGTTCGTTCTCGAGATCGACCGGCGCTACGAGGTCGTGGTGGCCGTGGCGCCTCACCCCATGGACTGCAACCTCTATCAGACCAACAAGGCCATCCAGAGCGG
>JAFGIH010000859.1 GCA_016929985.1 Thermoleophilia bacterium
ACGCTCTGGAGGTGCACACGGGCATGGAGGGCCTCATGAGGGCCAGATTCTCAACAACGGCGGCCATCGTTCTCTGCATGCTCCTAGTCGGGATAAGTCTGACGTCCTGGGCCTGTGATGGGCGGTCGGCTGCGGAGGCCACCACTGAAGGAACCGCTGCTCCGGCGAACGGCGTGACCGATCGAACTGTCGCGGACATCGTGCTTGAGTATTTCGCCACTGCCGCCGAGATTCATATGCAAGGCGTCGTCATCGAGGGCATTCAGGTGGTGACCCAGGCGGGCCAACGGACTGTCAGCCTCTACCTCGTGTCCGACGGGACCGATGAGGCCGACGGATCGCTTGCCCGGCTCTGCTTCCGGGCGACCTCCGAGGAAGGCTGGACGGGGGAGCTGAACCGCGACTGGGGCCTCGGGCTGGTCTGGGTGCACATCTACACCACCTACCCGTGGGGTGATTCGGAACATTCAGTGGTGGACATCGCGGGCCAGTCGCTCACCACCTACGGTCAGGCATCTCATTGGCGAGGCGGCCCTGCTACCACGGCACCCTCTGTGCCCAGCACAGCCACCACGCAAGCACCTGTCTCCTTGACCTTCGACACCCGCGCCGGTGGACTCGACTAACCTCAGAGTGCGGTCTTCCACGCCTCCGCCGGTCGGGTAGCAGTGAGTTCGTCGGGCATCTACCGGGGCTCCCCACCATCCTTGCATGGTGCGCCCACTGCGGACGCCCCATCGCGGCTGATTTGTCATAGGAAGACAAGCGCAGTCACTCGGAGCTCGCTCTTTGTGTCGGCCTCGAGGCGCTGTGGCAACGGCCAGATTATCCGAGCCTCCTCAGGAAACCGGCTGGGCCTGCTCGGACCGCATCCACTCCTCTACCAGTCGGATACCGGCGTCTCGTTCGCCCAGAGCCTCCAGGGCCTCGGCCCTTGCCACCAGGATGCAATGCTCGGCATAGGCCCGGGCACAGCGCCTGGTGCCCGGTCGCAGGAGGGAAGCGTCAGTTGGCGCAGATGAGATCGCTGCCCTCGGCGCAGGGCCCTCTTCGTAGAGCCACCTAGCGAACTCATCGTCAGAGTCCGGCGGCCGGCCATCAAGGACCCGGTCGTAGGTCTCCCGGAGTCTGGCCAGAGAGCTGAGGATCTCCTCGAGCCCCTGAGCGGAGCCGGGATAGAGCAGGGACTCGCCGGAGAGGTAGCGCTTGGCGAGCAGCCTTTCCGCCTCCATGAGGCTCGTCACCTCGGTCCAGAGTAGCGCCTCCTGCATCGGCCAGGCCAGGATCTCCTTCTCCACAGCAAGCTCCTCCGGGGTCTTCTTGCGCCGGGAGCGGGGGCGGCCGGGATGCTCGGAGCGCTCGAACCGGTCCAGTCGTTCTCGGTCCGCGCTGTAGATCCGGTAGATGAGGATGCGCAGCTTCTCACCCAGAAGCTCCAGGCCCAGCCGGCGGACCTCTTGTCCCTCCAGCACCCGCACATTCAGGCACTTGTGAAGGTGAAAGAGGAACAGCACGTCTCGCTGGGCCCGATAGAGCTGGTCGCGAAGGGCGTCGTCCCGCATCCCCTTGTGGCGGGCGCGCACGGCTCCTACCACCTGAGCGGGCATCTTGATGAGGGGATAAGCCTCCTCAGGCTGGTCCAGGAGCCAGCGGCCGTAGTCAAGAAGGGAGTCGAAGGTGTGGGCTTCCCGCATCCAACAGATGACCGCCTCGCGGGGAGTGAGGGTGTGATCTTCCACTTCGTCTATGCGCTTGACGAGAGTCATGGCATGAGCTCCTTGGGCTCGGGGTCTTCATCAAGGTCAAGGTCAAGATCAAAATCCGGGCTGGGGGAGAGGTTTCGGCTTCTCACCGCCGCCTCAAGGAGGGTGACCCGGTCTTCCAGCTCTCCTACCTCCAGGCATTTGAGCGCGGTCTGCGCGAGGTAGGCAAGCGTCCGGGAGCGGGCCACCGAGTTCTCCAGGCTCAAGGTGTCGATGGTCGCCACCTCCAAGAGACGGCGGATGTCCGCAACGGTGGCCAGTCCGGCGAACTCAAACGCTCCGGCCACCGTTCGTTCCTTGCGTCTTCGCAGTCCTCCCAGGCGCCGGGCCTCGTCGGCTTCCTCGGCATGATCTGGGGAATGCCAGAAGCAGAAGTCCTCTCCCTTCAGGGGAGCCGATCGACAGGGCGAGCCGTCCTCGCGAACGTGTCTACAAGTGCGGGCGGGGAGGCTTCTCATGCCGACCTCCAGAGGCCAGGCCGGTACCTCTGCTTATGGGGGCCCAAGGTACTCATCGAAGCCTCACCTTCTCGGCTTTTTCCCCGGTGAAGGCCTCCCATCTCGCCAGCACCATGGAACAATAGTGTGGGTCCAGCTCCATCCCGTGGCAGACCCGGCCGGTGCGCTCAGCGGCGATGAGCGTCGATCCCGAGCCCAGGAAGAGATCCAGAACCACGTCTCCCGCCTGGCTTGAGTTCTCGATGGCTCGCTCGACCAGGGGGAGGGGCTTCATGGTCGGGTGGAGCGGCGAGTCGAGGGCCGCTCGATCCTCCAGATATCGGATTGGTCTCGACCACCGGCGAAGTGATGCGAGGCTCCTTCCCGCCAGCCATACCAGATGGGCTCGTAGGCCCGCTGGTAATCGGCTCTGCCGAGTACGAACCGGTCCTTCTCCCAGATGATGGTGTCCGACCAGTGGCCGCC
>JAFGIH010000860.1 GCA_016929985.1 Thermoleophilia bacterium
CACGGTGCGGCGGCCCCGGCACTACAGCAGCCCTTGCCCTGCTCAACGACGCCGTGAAGAAAGGCGGGGTCATGGCCACGAGCTCCACCGGGGGCCTCTCGGGAGCCTTCATCCCGGTCTCGGAGGATGCCGGCATGATCCGAGCCGTCGAGTCCGGCGCGCTGTCCATCGAGAAGTTGGAGGCGATGACCAGCGTCTGCTCCGTAGGCCTGGACATGATCGCCATCCCCGGCGACACCCCGGTTGAGACCATCGCCGGTATCATCGCCGATCAGGCGGCTGTCGGCGTCATCAACGCCAAGACCACAGCTGCGCGGCTGCTGCCTGCCATCGGCAAGAAGGTCGGCGACCGTCTCTCTTTCGGCGGACTTCTGGGCGAGGCGCCGGTCATGGCCGTGAACACTTGGGCCGGTACGATCTTCGCGCGCCGCGGCGGCCGATTCCCGGCGCCGCTGGGCAGCTTGAGAAACTGATGGAGGTCTGCCGCGCCCGCAAGCGCGGCCGTGCGGAGAACGAAGAGAGGAGAGACAAGAGATGAGCCAGAGCGACGCATCCCTGTGGGAATACGAGGTCGTCTCCCTGTCAGAACAACTGGCCGATGCCGTCGTCAAAGCCGCGCTCGACGATCTGGGCGGCAAGGGCTGGGAGTTGGTGGGGATACACGCAGGCGCCGCGCAGTGTCCACGCTATGTCTTCAAGAGGCGGGCCGGGAGTGCCGGTTCCGAGGCCGGCGTAGACAGCACCGGCAGCGCCCGGCGCGCCGGCGCGCCGGGCGGTTTGGGCGCCATGACTCAGGTCGGCGCCCCGGATGACGAAGAAGACAGACGGCTGCGCAACGCCTCGATGTCAGAAGCGCTCATGGCGCTTCCCCTCGAAAAGCAGGAGAAGCTCTTTGCAGAGGTGCTCACCGATGAAGAAAGGCAGATGCCCTCTCCGCCCGACGACTTCTACGAGAGAGTGATGCTCTACTTCTCCATGCACAAGAACAAGACCTGATCGCGCCGGCGACAACGGCCGGGGCGTTGAGATCGCGGCCATACTGTGGGCGCTCAAGGGACGGCTCAAACGCCCCACAGGCGCGGATCACAATAGGTCAGCGGATGAAGTTGGTCGTCACCCGGAGCTCCCGCTCCGGGTAGGATATTGTTCCCTTCGCCGCCTCGATGCAGTTGAGCAGCCAGGCCATGTTCCGCCCGAGGGTCCGCATGATCTGCATACCCTCGAGGTCCTGCCGCACTTCCTCCGGCGTAGTGCCGTGCGTGGCGTTCCAGTACTGGGAGGGCACCACCGGCATGCTGGAGATGGTGAAGTACTTGTTGAGGCGGTCGAAAGCAGCGCTGGCACCACCGCGCCGGCAGTTCACGATGGCAGCGCCGGGTTTGTACGCATACTTGGCGGCTTTCCCAAAGAAGAGTCGGTCGAGGAACGAACAGAGAGAGCCGTTCGGACCCGCGTAGTAGACAGGCGAGCCGATCACGACGCCATCGGCCGCGGCCAGCAGATCGACACAGGCGTTCACGGGATCGTCATCGAAGACGCAGTACCCTGTCTCGAAGCACTTTCCACACCCCACGCAGGGATGGATGGGGTTGTTCCCGACATTGAAGAAACGCGCCTCGATACCTTGCTTCTGGAGTTCTCCGGCCACCTCCGCGAGTGCCGTGTAGGTACACCCTTTGTCATGCGGGCTCCCGTTGATCATCAGTACCTGCATCGTTCCGCCCTTTCTGCGAAGCCTTACAACTTACGACCCATGCTGCTTTTGAAGGCACAGAATACACTCCTCAGGACGAGCGGCATCGTTGCCGATACCGATCTAAATGAGAAACACGCGTTTGAGAGAGAGCTTCCGGGCCGCGATACTCGGGGCGGCGCTGCTGGTGACGGTGGCACTGCTGCCGGTGTTCACCTCCGGGTGTGGGGAGACTGCTTCGGCCGACCCAGGCTCAGGTACCGCCACACCCGTGACGGCAGCACCCGTGGCAGCCGCGGGCAAAACGGCCGCGACCCGTTCAGGCATGCCGTCGGCGGCTCTGCACGACAAGGTGATGGCCGAGCGCAGCCGCCTCGTAGCGACTGTGACCGCCGTCGAAGAGATCACTTCCACGCCCGACGCTCCTCCTCCGGAGAGCGAGGCCCAGCCGGCCACCACGGCTACCTCAGACGCGACGCCTTCCGGAGCCGCACCTGGCGGATCCCCCGACAACGCCACGGAGGTCGTCCTCACCGGGGGGCAGACTCCGCTCGTGGGAGTGTGGAGCGGCACTGCCGACCGACTGGCTTCCTTCCTCCTCGGTTTGCAGCCCTCGCCCTGCTTCACAGTGCCTACTCTCACTCTCGCCGAGTACTACGTGTACTACTGCGCCGACGCGGGACTGCGCGCCGATGTCCTCTGGGCCCAGATGATCCACGAGACGGGCTACGGCGCGTATGGGGGCGACGTATGGCCCGAGCAGAACAACTATGCGGGCATCGGAGCCACCGGCGGCGGAGCAGCCGGCATGTCGTTCGCGACCGCCGAGGTAGGGGTCATGGCCCATGTGGCCCACATGGTGGCGTACGTCTACCAGTCGAGCCCGGTTTCGTGGGCCGATTCGAACACCGATCCGCGTTTCGATCTCGTCAACCCCCGCGGAGCCGCATACGTACTGGCCGACCTCAACGGGCGCTGGGCCGTTCCCGGCACAGAGTACGGCGAGCGCATCGAGGACGTCGTCCGGGCCATCAACGGCGGTTAGCTAGACCGCAGTCACTCCCCCGTCGATCACCAGCGCCGAGCCGGTGACGAACCCGGCCAGATCCGAGCACAGCCACAGCACCGCGGCCGCTATCTCCTCGGGCTTTCCTATCCTCCCGACGGGCGTCTCCCCACGCAGGGCCTCCAAGAACTCCGCCGGACTCCGCATCAAGGCCGGGGTCTCCACTGCCGCGGGGCAGACGGCGTTCACGCGTATGCCCCTTTTCGCGAGATCGTAGGCGGCGGTCTTGGTGAGACC
>JAFGIH010000861.1 GCA_016929985.1 Thermoleophilia bacterium
GGGACTACGCGGGCAAGAACGGCTTCCAGCAGGTGGTCATGGGCATCAGCGGAGGGATCGACTCGGCTCTCACGGCCTGCGTTGCGGCCGATGCCTTGGGAATCGATAAGGTGAACACCGTATCCATGCCCTCGCGCTACTCGAGCGTGGGGACCAAGGACGACGCCCGGGAGACCGCCGAGCGGCTGGGCGTGCACTACTACGAGATACCCATCGAGGGCATGTATGCGGCATACCTGGAGGGTCTCGCCCCCTACCTCGACCCGGCCAAGCCGGGCGTCCCCGAGCAGAATGTCCAAGCCCGTATCCGCGGCAATCTGCTGATGGCTCTATCGAACAGGTACGGATGGCTGGTGCTAACAACGGGGAACAAGAGCGAGACAGCCGTCGGTTACGCCACGCTGTACGGCGATATGGCGGGCGGCTTTGCCGTGCTGAAAGACGTTCCGAAGACCCTTGTCTACCAGTTGGCCCGCTACCGCAATTCGTTGGGTCCGGGGCTGGGGCCCATCCCGGAGTCGACCATCATACGGGCGCCCTCCGCCGAGCTCGCGCCTGACCAGACCGACCAGGATACATTGCCTCCCTACGAGATCCTGGACCAGATCATCGAGGCCTACGTGGTGAATGATGACAGTATCGATGAGATCGTGGGCCTGGGCATCGATAGAGCCGTCGTGCGGCGGGTCGTAGCCATGATAGACGGTAACGAGTATAAGCGGCGCCAGGGCGCGCCGGGCGTGCGGATCACTCCGAAGGCCTTCGGCAAAGATCGACGCCTGCCGATAACCAATCGCTATCGGGGCTAGGGTGAGCGACTACCTCATCAGTGACAAAGCTCTTGGCCCGTCGGTGGGATTGGTCTTGCCGCAGTCGGTCGACCTCGGGTCGCTCCCGCTGGATTCCGGCGAGAGCCTGGAGCCGGTCACCATCGCCTATGAGACATACGGCCGTCTGAACCGGGAACGCTCGAATGCGATCCTCATCGCGCATGCCCTGTCGGGAGACGCGCATGCCGCAGGCTACCACTCTGACGAGACCAAACCCGGCTGGTGGGAGACCATGATAGGTCCGGGCAAGGGCTTTGACACCAACCGGTACTTCGTCGTCTGCTCGAACGTCATCGGGGGTTGCAAGGGCAGCACAGGGCCGATCAGCATCAACCCGGCCACGGGGAAGGAGTACGGTCTTGAATTCCCGGTGGTGACGGTGGGCGACATGGTGCGTGCGCAGAAGTTGCTCGTGGACCGTCTGGGCATCGAGCGGCTGCTCAGCGTGAGCGGCGGCTCCATGGGCGGTATGCAGGCTCTTCAATGGGCGGTCGCCTATCCGGACGTGGTGGCGTCGTGCATCCCCATCGCCGCCACGACGAAGCATTCGCCCATGCAGATAGCCTTCAACGAGGTGGGCCGCCTGGCCATCATGAGCGACCAGAACTGGAACAACGGCGACTATTACGGCGGCCCTGCTCCCGACAGCGGGTTGGCGGTCGCGCGGATGATCGGACACATCACCTATCTGTCCGACGAATCCATGCATAAAAAGTTCGGCCGCCGCCTGAGAGACAAGGAGACCTTGGGTTACGACTTCACCATGGACTTTGAAGTGGAGAGCTATCTCCGGCACCAGGGGGAGGTCTTCACGCGACGTTTCGATGCGAACACCTACTTGTATGTCACCAAGGCGCTCGACTACTTCGACCTCTCTGGGGGCCGCGGCTTGCTGGAGGAGGCGTTCCGCGACCTCCCGGAAGACATGCGATTCTTGGTGATCGCGTTCAGCAGCGACTGGCTGTATCCCCCCTATCAGTCCAAGGAGATAGTCCGGGCCCTCAAGGGTAATGGGATCGACTGTTCCTACCTCGAGATGAAGTCGTCGTATGGGCACGACGCGTTCTTGCTGGAGAACAAGGACCTCACCCGGATGGTGTGGCACTTCCTGGAGACGACGGCCAAGCGGAGGGGGGTGCACCTTGCCGGCTAGCGTGGAGGAGACCGAGGACGCCGTCCGCAGGGATTACGAGTTTATCGTGAGTGCCATCCCAGAGGGAGTGCGGGTGCTCGACCTGGGGTGCGGTGAGGGCACCCTGTTGAAGATGCTGGTCGATCGGAAAGGTGTCCGTGGGACCGGCATCGAGATCATGGAGGAGCGTGTCTACGAGGCGGTGACCAAGGGACTCACCGTGCATCACGGTGACTTCTACGAAGGCCTGGCCTACTACCCCGACGCCAGCTTCGATTACGTGATCCTGAGCCAGACGCTCCAGCAAGCGCACGACACGGTGGCGGTGTTGACCGAATCGCTGCGGGTGGGGCGTTTCGTGGTGGCGAGCTTCCCCAACTTCGCGCACTGGAAAGCACGGCTCCAGTTGCTCTTCACGGGGCGTGCGCCGGTCACCCGGGCGTTGCCGTATCAGTGGTACGACACTCCGAACGTGCACTCTCTGAGCATCAGGGACTTTGAGTCGTTCGCTCGCCAGCAGGGCATAGCGATCGTGCGGCACTGCTACTTCACGCGGTGGGGTCGCGCACGGTTCTGGCCGAACCTGCGCGCCGGATACGGCGTGTTCGTCCTGGAGAGGTACCGTGCACGGGTGAGGTAGAATGAGGGACGTCCCGGGCCCA
>JAFGIH010000862.1 GCA_016929985.1 Thermoleophilia bacterium
CTTCGTTGGCCCCCAATTTTTCGCACGGCCTCTGCGTGGTGACCGTCAAGGACGACGGCCCGCCTCCCTCGGTGACCTCGACCTCTCTCGTGGATACGCACGGCTACAAGTACGGCTACATCAACAAGACCGGCGCCGTGGTGATCGCGGCCCAGTTCAACCGTGCCTGGCACTTCTCTGAGGGGCTGGCGGCGGTGAGCTCTGACGCCGGTCTTGTTGGCTTCATCGATACGAGCGGCGGCTTGGTCGTTACACTACCACCGAACCTGATGAGCGCGATTGTCCCCAGCTCTGGCTCTCTCTGGTCTTCCTTTTCATTCTCAGAAGGGCTTGCCATCGTGTCCGAGATACAGTATGCGGACGCAACGCAGCCTCCCAGCGAGACGAATCGTCCCGGCCTTCGCTACGGCTACGTAGACAAGACCGGCAAGGTAATGATCGCGCCCCAGTTCGACGAGGCCCGCTTCTTCTCGGAAGGTCTCGCGGCAGTGGCCGTCGAGGAGAACGGCGCCAAGAAATGGGGCTACGTCGACCAGAAGGGCGCCTGGGTCATCGAACCTCGGTTCGACGGTGCCGGCGACTTCTCGAACGGTCTCGCCAGTGTCGGCTTCTCCGCGACCGGCGGCAGCGGACCGGTCTCAGACTGGCGCTCTGACTATATCGACAAGACGGGTAAGACCGTCATCTCGCTGGAGCCCGGTCAAACCCCGAGCGAGTTCTCCGGCGGAGTCGCGAGGGTGGTCACCACCGGGAGCGCGCCCGATGCACCTCGCTCCACGTCCTACATCGACACCACCGGCAAGGTCATCTGGCAGGGGGAGTAGGCTTCTCCTTCGCAGCGATGGAGTCACGAAGATGCTGCCAGGAAGCCACGAAGGCCTGGGCGCCGTCCTCCTGCAGCCGTGCGGCCAGCACATCCATGTCGACGCCGGCGCACACGAACTCCGCCAGCACCTGCTCGCAGTCGCCGCCGTCGCGGGGTAGGACGCTGCTCGGCGCCCCGTGGTGAGCCAAGGCGAGCAGGGTCTCCTCGGGCATGGTGTTGACGGTGTTGGGGGCGGCCAGGGCCTCGATGTAGAGAACGTCCGACGCCGCCGGGTCCTTGGTGCCGGTGCTAGCGAAGAGCAGCCGCTGCGGCCGGGCCCCCAGACCGGCCAGCCGCTGCCACTGGTCGCTCTCCATGAGGTCGCGGTAGGCCACGTACACCTTGGTCGCCACCGCGATGCCCAGCCGGTTGCGGAGATGTTCGGGGACTTTGTCGCTGGTGGCTCTGTCCCAACGGCTGACGAAGACGGAGGCCACGGAGCGCACGTCGGGGTCGAGCCCCGCGGCCACCCGGCGTTCCAGGCCGCGCATGTAAGCCTCGGCAGCCGCCTGATACTGCGCGGGCGAGAAGAGCAGGGTCACGTTCACCGGCACCCCGGAGAAGATCGCCTCTTCGATGGCCGCCAACCCCGGGCCGGTGCCGGGGATCTTGATGAACAGGTTCGGCCGGCCTGCCTGCCTAAAGAGAGAACGGGCCTCGGCCACCGTGCGCTCGAGATCGTAGGCCAGAGTGGGTGAGACCTCCAGAGAGACCCATCCGTCCATGCCGGCCGTCCGGCTATGGACCGGCGCGAAGATGTCCGCGGCCCGGGTGAGGTCCTGGATGGCCAGTTCGAACAGCAGCCGTTCGCCGGTGAGTCCCCGGGCCGAAAGGGCTCCGATCTCGGCGTCGTAGGCGTTGCCGCGGGTGATGGCCAAGTCGAAGATGGTGGGATTGGAGGTGAGCCCGGTCACCGCCAGGTCGGAGACGTAGCGCGCAATCGTGCCGTTGTCGAGCAGGTCGCGGGTGATGGTGTCGAGCCAGAGGCTCTGACCCAGGGCCTGAAGCTCTTGGGGGCCGTCCATACTCTCCTCCTTTGCTCCGGCGGACGATCGAGGCTCTCGGATTATAGTCGTTGTCAATCGACTGAAGGGCTGACAGCTTCTCGGGAATGCTGCCCGGCAGGTGTTCCCGCGCCTCGGGGGTGACTCGCAGAGGCCTCGCCGCATCCAGAGCCTTGACCCGGCCTCGAGCCCCGAGCAATTCCAGGGAACCGATCTCGTCGACCACCAGGAGAGCCATCTCTCACCATTCCTTGCGGTCACTCTGGATTGTGTACACAATGTGCGCACAATCCAGAGGTCCTTTGCGGATTGGAGATCGGTCGCGATAGACCGGTTGCCACGTTGCGGGCGGCGCGGCCAGGGCCGGTGGGGATTCGAGGCGAAAACGACTATTCTTTGTTCATGCTGGTCTATCCGGCACCGACCACCATCGCAACGGGAGGACAGCCAATGAAGGTCGCAGTCATCGGCCACACCGGCATGGGTGGGTCCGCCGTCACCGCCGAACTGGTGCGTCGCGGTCACCAGGTCAGGGGCCTGTCGTTCAACGCGAACGACGTCCCCGCCCCCGCGGGCGTAGACCACCAGTTCTCCGACGTGTTCGACGGAGAGTTGTTGCATTCGCAACTCGAAGGTCAGGATGCGGTCGTATCCGCCTACTCCGGCGGCCACGGCCTCGAGATCGACGTCTACTACCGCCAGGCCGAGGGCACCCGGCGGATCATCAAGGCGGTGCGCGACGCCCAAGTCCCCTACCTCATCTACATCGGCGGAGCGGCCTCGCTCTTCACCAAGCCGGGAGTGCAGTTCCTCGAAGACGAGCGCTGGCCCCGCTGGTTCTACGGTACCCAGCCTCCCGTGCACCAGCGCTGGCTGGGCGACCTCATCCCGGCTCAGATATTCCACGACTCTGCCGACCGCAAGGAGGCCGGCCTGATCGAGCCCGGCGAGTCCGACCCCATCCTCGAGGAGCAGGTGAAGGACTGGAAACACGTGGCGCTCCTGGAGGGCTGTCGCGTAGCGCTCGACATGTTCGAGGGCCGAACCGACTTTGGATGGTCGTTCCTCTCCCCGCCGTGGATGTACCGCCCGGGCCCCGGAACCGGTTCGTACGAGCTCGGCGTAGACTTCATGATCTGGGACGAGGGCATCCCCTCAGGCATCGACGTCCCGGACCTCGCCCTTGCCGTGTGCGATGAGGTCGAGAGTCAGAGGCTCATGCACAAACACTGGACCTGTGCCGGCAAGCAGGCCAAGTACGCCGCCGACGTCAAGGAGGGGTGAGGCGGAGGCCGTGGCGCCGTCTTGTGGCGCGTCCACCTTTTCCGGGCCTCTAGGTTACGGAATTGCGCAAATAGGGGATAATGGACACACGGAAAGGGAGGAAACGATGCGAACCAGTCACGGAACAGTGGTAAAGATGAACTATACCCTCTCGCTCGACGATGACGAGACTCTCGAGGCGAGCGAGTGTCCTATGGAGTACCTGCACGGCTTCGAGAACATCATTCCTGGGCTCGAGAGGGCGCTCGAAGGCGCCGAGCCGGGCGAGCGGCGCTCGGTGGTGATCGAGCCGGCCGATGCCTACGGCGAACACGACCCGGAGCGGCTCCTCACAGTGCCCATAGATGAGGTACCCGACGGCCCCGCGCTCGAGCCGGGCATGAAGCTCATGGCGGAGTCCGCACGGGGACCGATCGCTCTGACTGTCACCCAGGTGAACGACGACACCGTGGTCTTCGACGCGAACCATCCGCTGGCCGGCAAGAGGCTCCACTTCGAGGTGGAGTTGGTGGATGTGCGTGCCGCGGAGATGCACGAGCTCGGACAGGGTTATCCTGGGCCGCGAGCCCGCCCAGCCTTCACCTGAAGCTGATCTCAAGCGGCGTGGTCACGCCGCGAAAATCGACGCACGGTGTCATTCTGTTGCCGGCCCGCCTGCGATGCTGTTCCAGGCTTGGATGCCGCCCAGCACCACCTCTCTCACCGGTACGTTGACCGCCCCGGGGATATCCCCGCTCGCCTCGAGCTGGACTCTCTGCCCAAGCATGTCAACCCCCGAGAAAGGGCGCCGCGCCTCCTAGTGCTTCGCCGCCGATGGATCCAGGTAGCGGTGATGGAAGATGCGGATGTGCTTGAACTTGCCGTCCTCGTCCACGTCGTAGAGGACCATCTGGTTCATGACTATCACATCGCCCTCCTTCCACTGCGCACCCGGACCGCCCTCCGGAGGGGTGCGCTCCACGTGGAACTCGGTGACGAACTCCACGGAGAACGTCCGGTCGCCCGGGAAGAAGGCGCCTACGTTGAGCACCTCGCGGATGTTGGCGGCCAGGGCCTGGTAGTTGGCGATGAACTCCTGCGGGCCGTGGAGCGTGTTGCCGCCCCCCGGTGTCTGCGCGCCGATGAAGTTGTCGGGATAGTCGAGAATGCAGTCGGGCGCGAAGTAGCTCACCACCTTGTCGAACCTGTGGTGGTTGAAATGATCGCAGTACTCCAAGAATTGCTCGCGGTTCACAGCCGGTGACCTCCTGTTGGTCGTTATGTCAATGCCCCAGGTATGCCTTGGTGACGCTGTCGTCGCTGGCGACGGTCGCCGCGTCACCGCTCACCGTCACCTCGCCGACCTCGAGCACATACGCGCGATGGGCGAGCTTAAGAGCCATCCGGGCGTTCTGTTCCACCAGAACGACCGCGACCCCGGAGTCGTGTATCTGCCGGACGATCTTCGCCACCTCCTGCACCATGATGGGCGAGAGACCCAGGCTCGGTTCGTCCATGAGGAGCACCTTGGGCCGCGCCATCAGAGCGCGCGCCACCGCCACCATCTGCTGCTCACCACCGCTGAGGTCGCTGGCCTGGTGATGCAGACGGTCCCTCAGGGCGGGAAAGTGCTCGCACAGCTCATCCAGGTTCTTCTTGTTCTCCGCGCGGTTCCTCCAGAGATACCCGCCCATCTGCAGATTCTGCAGCACCGTGAGCGTGTAGAAGAGCTGCCGGCCTTCCGGCACATGGGCGATGCC
>JAFGIH010000863.1 GCA_016929985.1 Thermoleophilia bacterium
CTGGAGCATGTTGGTGTCGTTTTCGACCAACTCCTCGCACTGCGAGCTGAAAGCGATATAGCGGCCGTCCGCGCTGACCGAGGGATCGCTGCACTCGTGGTTGCTCTTGGTGCCATCGAGCTTGGCACTTATGAGTTCCGTGGTGCCCGCCACCAAGTCACGTAGGTAGATATCCGGGCTGCCCAGGGCGCCGCCAAGGAGAGGCCGTGCATCGCTCTCAGCGCCACCGCCGGCCGCCGTCCCGGCCGGCAGAGAGAGCGTGACACCCTCGGTTATCAGGTTGGATGAGTCCGATCTGAAAGCCACGTAACGACCATCCGCGCTGATAGCGCAGTCGATAGACTCATAATCGGCTTGAATCCCCTGGCTGTTGGTGCTCGCTCTGGCTACGACGTGGGCCTGCGCGACCGCGGGGCACGCGAGCAGAGCCACGCCGGCGACGACTAGAAGCACGACAACGACTGCGAAGGACGCTGCCCTTGACCTGGCCACCGGTCCTCCCTTCTGAGGCGATCCCTATGGACATCGCCCTCACCAGAACAGTTTGTCTACAGAAATCGTGGTCGCGGGCCTGTGCTCAAGTGAAAGCTATACCGACTATATGACCGGGTGGTGGCGAACGCAAGCAATGCGGCACCGCGCGGGCGACGGCGGCACTCGTTCCCCGGGCGACCTTCCCAAGCGCAGCCTGCGCCCCCTACTCGAGCAACCCCTTCACCTGACTGATGACCGGCTCGATGCAGGCGATGAAGGTGAAGTGCCGCACCGAGGCCGCGTTGGCGGTAAGGAGAGCCTCGATGGGGACCGGGAGCGGTCCGGTCAGGGGGCTGAGGAGCAGGATGCCGTGATCCTTGGCCAGATAGGGTCCTCCGGCCAGCGCATCGGGGAACTTGTCCCCGGTGGTGAGAGCGGTATGGGTATAGGTGAGGCCGGCGGCTGCCTGGGCCCAGATGACCCCGTTGGCGTTGGTGTAGTACCGGTCGGCTCCGGAGAAGTTGCCCACCCCGGTGATGCCGGTGGGATCGGGCGCATAGGTGCCGGCCTTGAGGTAGCTGGTGATCCCCAACTCGTTCATGGCCTGCACCGCGTAGGCGTTCATAGGATGGTTGTCGGGGTGGTCGGTGAGCAGGACCGGCCACTTCTTGTAGCAGGCCAGGGGCGACACCCCGATGGCATCGGGGAAGTTATTGCCTATGGTGACGATGCCCACCGCGGTGGAGATATCCCCGCCGCCTGCGTTCACTCGTGCGCCCAACTGTTTAGCCACCAGGTAGCTCATATGGTAGACGTCGTCGGCCGCGGGGATGCTCCCGTTGATGGAGGTGACGGTGGCCGAGGGGAGCGCAGTGCTCACCGCGCCGGCCAGACCGCTGGTGAGGCCGATGCAGAACACGTAGTCCGGATCCAGACGCTGGAGCTCGTCCTTGACGTTGGCGTAGAGGATGGTCTTGGAACTGAGAAGTACCGGCCCCCCGTAGGCGGCCGCCAGCGGGGCGCCACAGAGGGCCTCCTGGTAGCTCTCCCAGCCGGGAGCCAGGACCACCCCTGAGCCGGCGGGCAGAGCTCCCGGGAACGCGGCCTGACTGATCTTGATGGCCGTGTCGAAGCGATCCACGCCCCGGATGGAGGTGTAGAAGACAAGGGTGGAGGCGTACGCCGCCCCAGAGTCCGCGGCGCTGTTATCGGCTTGGTTCCCATCGATGCCGGTGGCGCCGCTGTCCTCCCCGTATGCCCCCGCGACCACCGTATCTGCCGAGGCGCTGACCGAGTACCCGAAGTGATCCTCGGCCTCCGTGTTCGAGGCCTTGAGGTAGGCCTGCTGGGTCCAGGCGCCGCTGAAGCGCGTGTAGACGTAGACTGCGCCTGCGTCAACAGCGCTATTGTCACTCTGGTTGCCGTCGATGCCCGTGGCATTGCTTCTTTCGCCGGGAGCCCCCACGGCCACGATGTTCCCCGCGACGGCCACGGCTTCGCCCAGAGAGTCGTTGGCATCGGTGTTCGAAGCCTTGAGATACGCCTGTTGCGACCAGATGGTGCCGTCGCGTGCGAAAACGTAGGCCGCCCCGGAAGAGCCGGCGCTGTTGTCGCTCTGGTTGCCGTTGATCCCGGTGGCGCTACTGTCCTCTGCCGGAGCTCCCACCACCACCGTATCGCCCGACACCGCCACGGAAGCACCGAACAGGTCTATCGCGCCGGTGTTGGAAGCCTTGAGATAGGCCTGCTGCGACCAGGTAGTGCCATTGCGAACGAACACGTAAGCGGCACCAGAGGAGTTCGCGCTGTTGTCGCTCTGGTTGGCGTCGATGCCGGTTGCGTTACTGTCCTCTGACGGGGCTCCCACTACCGCCGTATCGCCCGATACGGCTGCCGAGTGACCGAAGCTGTCTCCAGCGTCAGTGTTCGAAGCCTTGAGGTAGGCCTGCTGACTCCACGTGCTCCCACTGCGTATGAAGACATAGGCAGCACCGGCCTCCGAGGCGCTGTCATCGCTCTCGTTCCCGTTCACTCCGACTGCGCTGCTGGACTCTTCAACGGCCCCCACCACGGCTGTGTCACCTGAGATGGCCACCGACCAGCCGAAGCTGTCTCCAGCGTCAGTGTTCGAAGCCTTGAGGTAGGCCTGCTGCGACCAGGTGGTGCCATCCCGCACGAAGACATAGGCCGCGCCAGAACTGGAAGCGCTGTCATCGGACTGATTGCCATCCACTCCCGTAGCGCTGCTGTCCTCGCCCTTGGCGCCCACCACGATCGTGTCGCCCGAGATGGCAACCGACCAGCCGAAGTGGTCGGCTGCTCCGGTGTTCGAGGCCTTGAGATACGCCTGCTGGCTCCACGTGCTGCCCGAGCGCACAAAGACGTAGGCGGCGCCCGAGTCAGTGGCGCTGTCGTCGCTCTCGTCGCCGTCGACCCCAGTGGCGTTGCTGTCCTCGCAGTACGCCCCCACAACCACTGTGTCACCTGAGACGGCCACGGACCATCCGAGCCAGTCGTCCGCGTCCGTGTTCGAAGCCTTGAGGTAGGCCTGCTGGGCCCCGGCGCTACCCAGACGCGAGGCGGGCACCCGGATGACGTTGGACGCTGAGAAGCCAGGCGGCTGCTCGGCTCCGATCTGGCCGCTGATATCGGCCCAATCGGAGGTGGTCAGGCCCGCCGCAGGGCCCTGTTCGGCCTCAGGTGCCGCCACGCCCGAGCCTGGAGTAGATAGCAGCACGACGACCACCGCGAGCGACCCGACCATGACCAAGGCAAGATACGGAAGGAACGTGCATAGGTGGAATGCGTCGCGTCTACGTTGATGACCCGTGTCTGGGGCGTTTCTGCAGACGGCTCGCGACACGGCTCTGTGGAGCGTCCGCCAGGCGATTGGCCTCTCTGCTTCACACACGGCCCTCTCCTCCCATGATGGTCCCCATCAAGAAGATCGCAGCCGGTCACCAGAAGCAATGAACCCGGACGCCATCACTACCAGCAACCCCTGCAAGTTGAGTTCCGAACTCGACCGAAGGGACGCACGGTACGTTGATCGCCTCCATTATCTGGTCAGAAGCAGGGAAAGGCAAGCTCACCTGCTCCCCGAGAATCGACCGCGACCTCCCGGGGTGACCATACCCCGCCGGTGGTGATCGGAGGCTCCCTGCGTCTGACGGTGCCTCTTGCCGCGTCACCCTGTCACCGACAACCACCCGCATCCCTCCGAAGAGAGCACCCAGAAGAGATCTGAAGCGAAGAGTGTGAGCCGCGGAACCCCCCTAGGGCAACAGCGCCTTCACCTGTCCGATCACCGGCTCGATGCAGGCGATGAAGGTGAAGTGCCGCACCGAGGATGCGTTGGCGGCCAGTACCGTCGCTATCGGATCGGGCAGCGGCCCCTGGAGCGGGCTCAATAGCAGGGTGCCGTGATCCTGAGCCAGGTAGGGCCCCCCGGCCAAGGCGTCGGGGAACTTGTCCCCGGTGGTAAG
>JAFGIH010000864.1 GCA_016929985.1 Thermoleophilia bacterium
CGCTCCCTCTGGTGATGGGAATCACGATCATTGTCACGGGCAACCACTATGTGGTCGACGCCATCGTCGGGGGTCTGCTGTGTCTGGCCTGCTTCGTTCCGTGGCACATCCAGCTGCGACACGCCCAGCGGGCGTCACAACGCCTGCAGCAGGCCCAACTCCGCCGGGAGGCCGCTAGCGTGACGCTACACGCTACTCGCGCCAGTACTCGGGTCTGTTCAACGCATCGGCGCAGACGAACGTGCCACGCACCTGCCCGATCACGCCCGGATGCAGAGCTTGGACCATCCATGCCCCCGCGTCCTTCTCAGGGATAGGAAAGGGCGCTTCGAACCCCAGACGGCCCGCCGGTTCGAACCCGTGGCGTGGGTAGTAGGTCGGATGTCCGAGGACGAACACCAAGTCCACGCCTGACTCTCTCAGGAGTTCGAGGCCCCGTGCGATCAGAGCTCCACCAACGCCCTGCCTTTGCGACCCCGGCACCACCGCCAGTGGAGCCAGCAGCGCGACCACGGCCGCGCCGGGCGCCTCCTTCAACCACCCCGCCGTGAACAGGACGTGGCCCACGACCCGGCCGCCCTTTCGGGCCAGAAGTGACAGACACGGCCACGCGGTCGGGTCACCGAGAAGCGCTTCCACCAACTCGGCCTCATCGTCTTGGCCGAAGGCACTGCGTTCTACGCGGATCACTTCGGACAGATCGGGGTCTGCAGCCTGCCGTATCTCCACTGGATGTCCCCCTCGTGCATGGCTTACCGCCAAGCAGGGTAGCACCACCGATGTGTCTATTGGCGGGATGACGGAGGGTAGCCGGTGCAAGCGAATCGTGGTTGGTATCTCAGATGGTCGGCCGCCGCGGCGGCGCTCAGTCTCATCATCTTCTTGGGCGTGGTCGTGACGCCCGCGCGGGCCGAGGCTGTGTCATTCCCCGACGTCGGGACAGACGATTGGTTCTCAGAGGCGCTGCAGGTCCTCGTCGGAGAAGGAGTGGCGCACGCAAAACCCGACGGCACATTCGGTCCGCACGACGCGCTCACTCGCGCCGAGTTCAGCACCCTTCTGGGCGCCACGCTCGACCTTCCGCCCGGGACGTCCCACCCGTTCACCGACTTCCCTGCCGGTTCGTGGTTCGAACCGGCTGTGGCCGCCCTCTTCCAAGCAGGCTTGGTGGGCGGAGTCTCGCCCACCGCGTTCGATGCAGAGGGGAAGATCTCGCGCCAACAGGCAGCGAGCCTCATCATGCGGGCGCTGCAGTACCGGCAGACCTCCCAGCCGGCCGCGGGACTCGATCTCGTGCTCGACGAGTCCGAGATCGATGTGTGGCTCCGAGCGTTCGTCGACCAGGCACAGATCGCAGGCACGCATCGTGGGTCGGTGGCCAACGCCTATCGCCTGCAGATAGTCCAGGGCCGGACCGACGGGCGCTTCGGCCCGCTGGATCAAGTGACGCGCGCTCAGACCGTGGGCATGCTCTACGCCGCTCTATTCGAAACTCCGGTGACTCTGACCGACCCACCCGCCCCGGTCGCGCCTCCGACGGCCTATCCGGATGCGACCAAGGGGAGCCAAGGTCCCCACGTACTGTGGCTGGAGCAGCGGCTCACCGACCTGACGTACCGACCGGGGCCGGTGGATGGCGTGTTCGACCATCGCACCTATCAGGCGGTCATCGCCTTTCAGAAGTGGGAAGGATTGACCCGCGACGGAGTAGTACGCTCCGCCACCTGGGCTCGACTGGCTTCGGCTGCGCGACCGGTGCCCAGTCGAAGCGGTTCGGGCATCTGGATCGAGGTGAACAAGTCGAAGCAGGTTTTCCTCTACATCCAGAACGGGGTGGTTACCAGAACGCTGCCCACCTCGACCGGCAGGAGCTTCACCTACCGCACCTCACCCTACACCGTGCAGCGCAAACCCATCGCCGATGGGCCACGCTACCGAGCCCTCTATATCAACCCGGGAAACGTCCTTGCCATCCACGGCTATCCCTCAGTGCCTGTCTATCCGGCCAGTGACGGGTGCATCCGTCTGCCCAAGTGGGATATGGACGATCTGCGAGCAAGGGACTCCTACGACCCGATGATCCCAGACGGGACCAAGGTCTACATCTACTGACCGCTCCCGATCAGGACGCCACACCTTCGTCGAGGGCGGGCGCCCGGGCGGCCGCTTGGGCCGCCAACCTGGCCTCATCCATGGCCACGCGGGCGGCGCTGCGCTGCTTCACGGGATCGAGACGCCGTGTGATCCCCACCAGGACAAGCGCAGCTAGGCAGGCGATGAAGAACGGGATCTGATATCCCACGAAGATCAGGATGACCCCCGCCAAAACCGGCACTACGACAGCCGTGGCATGCAGGATGGTTATGCCCATGGCCAGGCTGGGTGCGATGTCCTCGGGCACCGCGATCTTGCGCAGATAAGTGGACGCTCCGATAGTGGAGAACATGGAGATGAACGAGTAGATGACGTAGAAGACGCAGGCCAGATAGACGCTGTTCGCCAGAGCATAGCCGCCCAGCGCGACCACGTAGCCTATGTTGATGGCCTGCAAGACCCGCCGCTCGCCGAGGCGGTCGATCAGCCGCCCCACATACGCCGACGTCGCCATGCCGATGAACGTGACCGTGAGCAGGAGCAGGGAGATATCCTCGACCCCCAGTTTGAACCGGTTCACCAATACCCAGAGACCGAACGAGAAGAAGATCTGCTGTCGCACCCCGTCCAGCAGGTTGAGCCAGTAGTAGTAGCGATAGTCCTTGCGCCACACAAAGGACTCTCTTTTCGGCTCCACCTTGCGCTCCTCCCCGTCTTGCATATGAGGGAAGCGGATGATCGCGATGCCTCCGATGACTGAGACAACCCCCATCACCACGAAGCTCATCTCGTACGAGAGTAGGTCGAAGTGGAAGATGAGAAAGATGATCAACAGAGCCGCGAAGGTGCCCGCCTGCATAAAGGCGCCCAGGCGACCGAGCACGTGGCCGCTCCTCTCCTGGGTCGTCAGACTCATGCCCATCGAGAACTGGGTCTGCAGGATGGTATGCATCCCAAAGCTGCTGATGAGGATCCAGGGGATCACCGACCCGAAGCCGTTCGCGACGCCGAACAGGGCGAACCCGAGACCCATGATGAACATGGCGCCCGCACTCAGCCACGGAATCGACACCCTGTAGAGAAGCGCCATCAGCAGGATGAGAGACAGCCCCCCGAACTCGCGGATGGCCGTCATGTACCCGAACTGGGGACCATCGAAATTGAGGATGTCCGCGAAGTAGTTGGTGATGACGTTGTTGTTAGCGCTGTAGGCGAAGCCGTAGCAGAGCTGCATCGTGGCGAGCATGATGAACCCGCGGCCTGCAGGGGTTGTCCACACACGGCGTAGACGTTCGATCATAGGGCGCGCGGGAGCGCCGCGTTCTTCTGGGTCATGGGCATGATGTCCGTCAATATATGCATGTGATCTGCCAACCTTCAAGTCGGCAGGCACTGTGGATCGAGCCCGAGTTGCTCACCTACCTCCCGCAACCGTACCGACGACTACATGCGAAAGTTCAGCCCGCATCTCTTTGGCATCCCCGGTCTCAGATAGGGCCTCGCGTCAACAGTGTCGCCTCGTCTGAAACGTCGAAGATCTTCACGTCGATGTCGCTGAAGGCAGGCTTGGTCTTCATCGCCGCCACAATAGGCCCGTTGAGGTAGGCCTCCAGCGATTCGGAGTCCTTGAACAGGTATATGCCCGCGGCCTCCGACCGGTCCGGGTTCAGAGCGAATATCTTCCACTCCAGCCCCGGCACCGCCGAGATGGGGACCGCGGCGCCCTTGTACTCCTCCGTTAATTCCGCAGCCGGTATGTTGGCGTGCGAGTTGATCTGCAGGATCTTCTTCGACACCTCCGACCTCCTCTCACAAGGTCATGGACACCCCTGCCGCTCACATGGTAGCAGCGCGCACCATGCCGGCAGGTTGGGTAACATTGCTTTGTCGAAAAGGAGCCGTCCTGGATGGACCTGATCACTGCCAACACGATCCTCTACTGCGGCCGCTGGGATGCGGCCGTCGTTTTCTATAGGGACGGACTGGGCCTGCCTATCCTGTTCAGCACCGATTGGTTCGTGGAGTTCCGCCTCTCTGCGGACTCGAGGCTGAGCGTCGCCGACGAAACGCGCGCCTCCGTCAGGAGATCCGGAGGCGTCGGCATCACGATATCGCTGGAGGTCGATGACATCGACGCTGCCTGGAAGCTGGTGACGCGGAGGGGCCTCGAGCCCACAGCCATCTGTGATCATCCTTGGCAGGCCAGGGTCTTCCACCTCTTCGATCCCGAGGGACACCGCATTGAGATCTGGCAGCGCTCGCAAGGTGCGGCACCGGCATGACCACCACCGCGCCGGCCCCGCAGAAGCTCCTGACCAAGAACTTCGCGATCGTCACCCTCGAGAACTTCCTGGTCGCCATGAACTACTACCTGCTGATCATCGCTGTGTCGAAGTTCGCCACCGATGAGTTCGGCGTCTCCACGGCGCTGGCCGGGTTCTCGGCAGGCATCTTCGTTATCGGCGGGCTGGTGACCCGCCCTCTCTGCGGCAAGTGGATCCACCGCTTGGGTCAGACCAGGACTCTCTATGTGGGAGCCCTCCTGAACCTGGTCATGACAGTGCTGTACTTCGCGGCTGGGAACGTCGGCCTGCTGCTCCTCATCCGCTTCATCCACGGGGCCTCTTTCGGCATTCTCTCCGTGGCCGCGGGCACGGTCATCGCGGGAGTCGTGCCACGGAAGCGTTACGGTGAAGGCATCGGCTACTACACGCTCAGCGTGACCGTCGCGACCGCCATCGGGCCTTTCATCGGCCTGCTCCTCGCGCGGCACGGCAGCTTCGACTCCATCATCATCGCCTGCGCCATAGCCGCAGCCATCGGGGTAGCCATCCTCCCCTTCCTCTCACTGAGAGAGCCGGAACTGACCAAGGAGCAACTCGAGGAGACGAGAGGGTTCCGGCCTAGGAACTTTATCGAGCCGAACGTGGTGCCCGTCGCGCTCGTGATGATGCTGGTCTTCCTCTGTTATTCGAGCGTGGTGTCGTTTCTAGCCCTGTACGCAGAGAACATCCAGCTCGAGACTGTCGCCGGCTACTTCTTCGTCGTCTATGCAGCGGCGATTCTCCTCACCAGGCCGTTCGTAGGACGGCGCTTCGACTTTAGGGGAGCGAACTCCGTCATCTACCCGTCCATCCCCGTCTTCGCGGCCGGTCTGGTCGTCTTCAGCCAGGCGCGCCATGGAGCGGTGCTGCTGCTGGCCGCCGCCGTCATAGGCATCGGTCTGGGAGCCGTGACTTCCAGTGGCCAGACGCTCTCAGTCAAGATCACTCCCCCGCACCGGGTGGGACTGGCCACCTCGACCTTCTACATGTTTGGAGACGTCGGAGTGGGCATCGGCCCTCTGCTGTGCGGCCTCCTCATCCCCCTCACGGGGTATAGAGGCATGTTCTTGGTCATGGCGGGCGTCGCCGTTGCGTGCCTGGTGCTGTACCACGTTCTCTACGGAAGAAGTCACAGATGAGTCAAGACGGTCTGGCCGGCAAAGTCGCGTTGGTAACAGGAGGCCAGTCGTTCAACGTGTGTGGCGGTTTGTTGATGAACTAGCGACCGCGTGATTCTTTAGGGCTGCCATGATCGAACAAGTCGAGCCTGTGACTTGAACTACTAGACAACCTACAACTTGTACAAATTCTGCCTTTGTGGCACAGTGCCATCCGTATTTAGATGCTCTTCACAGCTACGGGCGCACTGAGGTTATCGAGCGTGTACGCAACCGTCTGCGCGCTGTCGGCGTGACTGGTGCTGTCGGACGGAATGGAATTCGCATGCGTAGGACACCCTATCGGGCAAGATTCGATACGTTCAGTCTGGTCTTTCTTGTTCTCGCCCTTGCCATGCTGGTCTTCATCCTCACGCCCATCATCAAGACGTGTTTTTCCTCTTCCCCCGGCACCATCTGGCACACGCTTCTGGACGAGGATGTATATCTCTCCATCTTGATGACCGCGTCTTGCGGCTTCCTGGCCACACTCGTCGGGCTCATCCTTGGCGTTCCGCTCGCTTACCTTCTTGCGCGGCACGACTTTCGAGGCAAACGCCTCCTGGAATCCCTCATCGACGTACCGATAGTGATCCCTCACTCGGCCGCGGGCATAGCTCTGCTCTTTGTGTTCGGCAAGCAGCAGCTCTTTGGTCAGTTCTTCTACGAGATCGGCATCAGGTTCGTGGACACCCTGGCGGGGGTCGTCATCGCCATGATGTTCGTCAGCGTTCCCTTTCTCATCGATTCCACGCGAGACGGTTTCAAGGCCGTGGACGTGCGTCTGGAGAAAGTGGCGCGTACCTTGGGAGCCTCCCGGTGGCGAACCTTCTGGCATGTGGCGTTACCGCTCACCTGGCGTAGCGTGGTATCCGGCTCCATCATGATGTGGGCCCGGGCCATCAGCGAGTTCGGCGCCATCCTCATTCTCGCCTACCACGTGCCCTTCTTTGGCGAGCACCCCGCGGTGGCCCCCGTCCTGATCTTCGAGCGCTTCAACAACTTCGGCCTCGACGCAGCCCGGCCGATCGCCGTGTTGGTCATAGTGATCTCGCTCATCGCCTTCGTAGTGCTGAGAACGTTTGCGACCAGGGAGAACAAATCGTGATCAGCCTGCGTGACCTGGAGGTCGATCTCGGCGAGTTCATCCTCAAGGACGTCGATCTCGATATCGACGACGGGGAGTACTTCATCTTGCTCGGGCCCACGGGAGCGGGCAAGACCGTGCTACTCGAGGCCATAGCGGGCCTCCACCCCTTGAGAAAGGGCACGATCTCCGTGAACGACAAGGAGATCACCAGGCTGACACCGGAGAAGCGAGGCGTGAGCATCGTGTACCAGGATCAGATGCTCTTTCCTCATATGTCTGTCGAGAAGAACATCGCCTTCGGGCTCCGCGCCGCCAAGTGCCCGAAGCAGGACATCCGGCAACGCGTCGACGACATCACCAAGCTACTGCGGATCACTCATCTGGCAAGGCGAAGACCGACCACCCTGAGCGGCGGCGAGAAACAGAAGGTGGCCCTTGCCCGCGCCCTAGTCACCAAACCCGCCGTTCTTCTGCTGGATGAGCCTCTCAGCGCCTTAGACCCTCAAACGAGAGAGGCGATGCAGCAGGAGCTGGCCGAGATACACCGCCGACTCAAGGTCACTTTCGTCCACGTCACTCACGATTTTGAGGAGGCGGTCGCCCTGGGAGACAGAGTAGCCGTCCTCAACCAAGGACAGATCGCCCAGGTGGGCACACCCCAGGACGTACTGCGGCGTCCGGCATCCGCCTTCGTTGCCGAGTTCGCGCTGAGCCGCAACGTCTTCAAAGCGGACGCCAGGCATGTCGACGAGGGCTACGCCTCCGCGGACATCGGCGGATTGGAGTTGATGGTGGCTACCCATATCCGCGGCCCCGTTCATCTCACGGTCCGACCAGAGGACATCCTGCTCTCACTGGAACCCCTACATTCCTCGGCCAGGAATGCGTTCGAAGGCACCATCAGCCAGATCCTCGAACGAGGGTCAGTGCTCTACGTCACAGTCACCGTTCCGCCCGAATTTGTATGCCTCATCACCAGCCAGGCGCGAGAGGAGCTCGGGCTCAAGGAAGGAGTGAGAGTCTGGCTACATTTCAAGGCAACAGCGATACACGCGTTCTAGATTCCCAAGATCATCGAGAAACGACGGAGGATCGACCCATGAGGAAGAGAGTCACCAAATACGCAACGCTCGCCATCACCGTACTGCTTGTCGCGCTGGTCTTCGGCATGGCCGGCTGCGGTGATGAGGCGGCGGAGACTACCACCACTGCACAACCGGTCGCGACTACCGCACAGGTGGTGACGACCGCCGCTGCGCCGCAGACCACGACTACTGCGGCGGCGGAGACCACGACTACGGCAGCACCCGAACTCGAGGGTCTTCTGACCCTCTATCTGGCCGGCAGTCTGAGCGTTCCCTTCGAGCAACTCGAGGCTCTCTACGAGGAGGAGCACCCCAAGGTGGACGTCCTCCTGGAGTCCGGCGGCAGCGCGGCCATGATCAGCAAGATCATCACGGAGAAGGATGCCGGCGAGAATCCTCCTGACATCATGGCATCGGCGGACTATGCCCTGATCCCTGGTCGCATGTACGAAGGTGGATACGCGGATTGGACCATCATCTTCGCTCGCAACACCATGGTCCTCTGCTATGCCGATGACGCCCCCTTTGCTGACGAGATAGTCGCCGGAAGCCGCGCCTGGTACGACGTTCTGCGTAGCGAGGACGTGAAATGGGGCCACAGCGACCCGGACGCGGATCCCTGTGGTTACCGGTCCATGATGGTCTTCCAGCTGGCGCAGAAATACTACTTCGATGAAGCCCAGGCGTTCGGACTCACTCCAGACGAGAGCGC
>JAFGIH010000865.1 GCA_016929985.1 Thermoleophilia bacterium
CACCTCATCGAGCATGGTCCGCGCCTCCTCCTCGCTGCCCACGCGGGCTCCCACCACGAAGTACAGCGTCTGGCCCCGATGCGGAGTCCCACCGAGGTCCTCGGCGTATACGGAGGCGGCGGCCGAGACCGCGACGGTCGCCGACGGGGTCGTGGAAGGCTCTGTCGTGGCGGACGGCTCGGTCGTCGACGCCGTGGTGATCGTGGGCGCCTCCACAGCCACTGTGGTCGTGGTGGTGGTCGGTTCGGCGTCTCCACCGCCGCAGGCGCAAGGAGCCGCGGCGAGGCCCACCAGACAGCACAGGAGCGCCGCATGGATCGACAGGCGCACCAACGACTCCTTCAGTCCCCGTCCGGCCATGACCAGCCTCCCCCCCCCGCGGATGTCTCTCTCTACTTCACCACCAGACTCACCAGCCGCCCCGGCACCACCACTTCTTTCACCAGCGTCATGCCCTCAAGGTACTTGGCCACGCCGGGCAGAGCCTTGGCGGCGGCGAGCACGTCGCCTTCGGCGGCGTCCTTGGCTACCTGTACCCTATCACGGACCTTGCCATTCACCTGCACGGCGAGCTCGACGGTGTCGGCTTCTAGGAAGCGCTCGTCGGCAACCGGCCAGGGAGCGTCCCAGATGTCCGTGCCGCCCATCATCTCCCAGAGCTCAGCCCCCATGTGCGGAGCGAAGGGCTCCAGGAGCCGCACCATCATCTGGAGAGCGTAGGCCAGGACCGCCTTGCCGGTGACGGCTCCAGCGTCGCGGGCATCGCCTTCACCCGCGGCGCCCCGCACGGCGCCGATGTCGTTACTCAGTTCCATGATGGCCGAGAGCGCTGTGTTGAAGCGGAAGCGCTCCCCCACGTCCACGGTGACCTTCTGGATGACCTGGTTGGTCTTCACCAGAAGGGCCTTCTCGGCTGCGCTGAGGGCCCCTTGGTCGAAACCGGCAAGGACTTCCGACTTGGCACCTGCACGCAACACTCCGCCAACGCCGCCCTCGTCAAGGGCGTCGGTCACCTGCCGCCAAACCCGGCCCAGGAAGCGGTACACGCCCTCGATGCCCTGGTCGTTCCACTCGGCGTCGCTCTCAGCGGGGCCCATGAAGAGCACGTAGCTCCGCACCGAGTCGGCGCCGTACTTGACCACCATCTCGTCGGGGCTGACCACGTTGCCCTTGCTCTTACTCATCTTGGCGCCCTTGTAGTAGATCATGCCCTGGGTGAAGAGGTTCTTGAAAGGCTCCTCGAAACCGACCAGGCCCAGGTCGTAGAGCACCTTGGTGAAGAAGCGCGAGTACATCAGGTGGAGGATGGCGTGCTCCACGCCACCGATGTACTGGTCCACGGGCAGCCAGTAGTCAACGGCGGCGCGGTCGAAGGCCACGTCGTCCCGGGTGGCGGAAGCGTAGCGCAGGTAGTACCAGGACGAATCCACAAAGGTGTCCATGGTGTCGCTCTCGCGCCGGGCCGGTCCACCGCAGGCGGGACAGGTGGTGTTCATCCACTGTTCGGCCGCAGCCAAAGGTGACTTACCCTTGGGCGCGTAGTCGGTGATATCGGGGAGCAAGACCGGTAACTGGTCGTCGGGCACGGGGAGCTCGCCGCATTTTTCGCAGTACACTATGGGGATCGGGGCCCCCCAATAGCGCTGGCGCGAGAGCAGCCAGTCGCGCAGCTTGTAGTTGACGGCAAAGTCGGCTTTGCCCTGCTCCTTGAGCCACTCGGTGACCTTGACGATGGCCTCGGCCTTGGGGAGGCCGTTGAACTGCCCGCTGTTCACCAGCACGCCGTCGCCTGAATACGCCTCGGTCAGCTTACCGCCGTCGTCTTTGAGCTCGGAGGGGGTCTCGATGACCTCGATCACCTCCAGCCCATACTTCTTGGCGAAGGCGAAGTCGCGCTCGTCGTGGCCCGGGACGGCCATGATGGCGCCGGTGCCATAATCCATGAGCACGTAGTCGGCCACGTAGATGGGTATCTGTCCCCCGGTCACCGGGTTGACGGCGTAGCGGCCGGTGAAGACGCCCGTCTTCTCCTTCTCGATGCTCGCCCGTTCGATGGCCGAAGTACTCATGGCCTTGGCGACGTACCGTTTGACCTCTTGCTCCTGGGAAGTGCCGCGTACCAAGTCGTCCACCAACGAGTGCTCCGGGGCCAGGATGAAGAAGGTCGCCCCGAACAGAGTGTCAGGCCTGGTGGTGAAGACGGTGATGTCGATCGTGCCTGCCGGAGCCGCAAGGCCATCCGACGCCGCGGCGCCGCCGGCCGCCGGCGGCGCCACCTGGAAGACCACGTCGGCGCCGGTCGACTTGCCGATCCAGTTGCGCTGCATGGTGATCACGCGCTCGGGCCACTCCTCCAGCTTGTCGAAGTCCTGCAGCAGCCGCTCCGCGTAGTCGGTGATGCGGAAGAACCATTGCGACAGTTTCTTGGCCTCCACCGCGCTGTCGCAGCGCTCGCAAGTCCCGTCGATGACCTGCTCGTTGGCCAACACGGTCTGGCACGACGGGCACCAGTTGACCGGCGCTTCCTTCTTGTAGGCAAGACCCTTCTTGTAGAACTGCAGGAAGAGCCACTGGGTCCACTTGTAGTACTCGGGCCGGCAGGTGACCACCTCGCGGGTCCAGTCGATGGATACCCCCAGGCGCCGGAGCTGCCGGTTGATGGTGGCGATTGCCTCTTCGGTGAACTTGGCCGGTGGTTCCCCGGTCTTGATAGCCATGTTCTCGGAATTCAGGCCGAAGGCGTCGTAACCCATGGGATGGAGCACACGCTGGCCCTGATGGCGGCGGAAGCGGGCGATGATGTCGCCCATGGTGTAGTTCTTGACATGCCCCATGTGCGCGCTGCCGGACGGATAGGGGAACATCTCGAGAACGTAGGTGGCGTCTGATCCTTTCCCGCCGGGCACTGTCCCAGGCGCGGGGTTGGGGATCACGAAGGTCTGCTGCTCTTCCCAGACCTTCTGCCACTTTGTCTCGATCTGCTCGGGGTCGTACTTGGGCGCCATCCCTGATCCTTCCGCTGTATCCGCCGTGTCGAGCCCACGCGAGCGCGTGGGCCTCATTCGTGACTACGATGACACATTATTCCAGCCGGCGTCCGGGGTGCCAAATACCGCCCAGCCGAGCGAGATCCGAGTGACACTCGGACCTGCAACAATCCCTGAGCCGGCGCCTTCGCGTCAGTAGCTGATGAAGCTGGGCAGCCAGGTGGCCAGTATCGGGAAGAGCAGCAGAAGAGCGGCCAAGACCACCATGGCGACGAGAAACACCGTCGCGCCCTTGAATATCTGTCCCAGGGAGATGTCAGGCGCAACGCCTTTGATGATGTAGACGTTGATGCCCACCGGCGGCGTGATGACGCCCATCTCAACCACCAGCACGATCATGACGCCGAACCATATCGGGTCGAACCCCAACCGGAGCACCGTCGGAAACAGGATGGGTACGGTCAACATGACCATCGCCAGCGAGTCCATGAACATCCCAGCTATCAGATACATGACGAGAATCATGATCATGACGACTGTTGGCGGAACGGCCAATCCTCCGAAGAAATCGGCGACGGCGCTCGGTATCCCGGTCACGGCCATGAAATGCCCGAACACGGTGGCTCCGGCGACGATCATGAAGATCATGGCAGAGATCTGCAGCGTCTCCCTGGTCGCCGCCCAGAACCTCTTGAGCGACAGCGACCGCCGGACCAGTCCTATGACTATCGCCCCGGCAGTCCCCGCGGCACCGGCCTGAGTGGGGCTGAACAGCCCTGTGAAGAGACCGCCAAGGACAAGGGCGAACAGGGCGGCCATCTCCAGGAGGCCGGTCATGCCGATAAGCTTGCTCTTCAGACTCACCTGAGCTCCCCCCGGCGCCGCATCTGGGCGCACCCGCGCCCAGATCACCACAGCCACAAGGAAGAGGCACGCCAGGAGCACGCCCGGCACGACGCCGGCGATGAACAGCTTGCCGATGGACTCCTGAGCCAAGATCCCGTAGATGATGAATATGGTGCTCGGGGGGATCATGATGCCCAAGCTTCCGGCCGCGGCGGCGCAGCCGGCGGCCAGGCTCGGATCGTAGCCATAGCGCCGCATCTCTGGGATCGACACTTTCCCCATAGCGGCGGCCGTCGCATTGGTCGATCCGCAGATGGCCGAGAATCCCGCCGTTGCCACCACGGTGGCCAAGGCCAGACCCCCGCGCATCTTGCCGAACCCAAGATAGGCGGCATCGTACAATCGGCCGCTCATGCCTGAATAGAAGGCCACAGAGCCCATGAACACGAACATGGGTATCACGGTAAGGCTATACGTGGAGAACGTGTCCCAGAAGTCGCGCGCCAGCAGGCCCAAACCGGAATCGGCCCCTTTGATGACGCAAAAACCGATGGTCCCGATGAACGCCATCGTGAACCCTACGGGCATGCCCAGAAGGAAGACGACCACGAGGACGATGATGCCGATAAGCCCGATCGTTACGGGGTCCATGTCTTGACCGCCCTTGCGATTGTCCGCGCGAACTCCCTGATCAAAATCAATGTGGTCAGCACCCAACACACAGCCAGCCCGTAGACGAACGGGTAGAAAGGTATCTTCTGGGTCATCGATACCTCGCCTGTGGTCTTCAGTTTGCCGGCATACTTGAAGGTGTAGTAGGAGAGCACGGCCATCAGTCCGATGCTGAACAACAGCGTGATCGCGCTCACCACCAGCTTGGGACGATTCGGCAGCTTGCCTACAACGAAGTCCACCGCGACGTGACCGTGCATGAGCGCCGTATACGCCATCGCGAACCCGGCGGCCACCACCGCGAGGAAAGTCACGATCTCGATGCCCCCCGGTACCGGCTTTGATAGGACTTTGATGCCGATGATGTCGGCCACCACCAGCACGAGCATCCCGATAAGACCCAGGCCGGCGATCCAGTAGAAGATCTTGCTCAGCCACACCACAGATTTGTCCAGAGCGCTGATCACGCCCTTGCCCGACCCGGCCTCACTTACTGGCAGAGGCTCCTGGTCGAGAGGTGGCATCTCCATAGGACCTCCTCGCTCGGCATCCGCCGGCTACGCATAGAGGCAGAGCTTACGCCCCGCCTCTATGCCGGCTTTGACAACACAACAACAGACCGCTAACTCGCGCGCGTCCCTATCTCGCCTCTACTGAGCCGACGGGGATTTGATGTTGTCCTTCACCCACGCGGCACAATCTGCCTCGCTGGGCGCCTTGGGTAGCCATTCTTGGATCTTGCCATCCACAAAGCCTTGGTAATCGTCTGTGAAGCCGGCGCCCTGAAGGTCACCCAGTTTCTTGTCGACTATCGGCTGGACGGCGGCCTTCCAGGCAGCTCCTTCTTCCTCTGACAGGTCTATGACCTCACGGCCATCACCCAGGGAATTGAAGTACTCGATGCCGGCGTAGTCATAAGCAGCGGAGACTCTGGCGAAGGCCTCGATCGACTCCTGTGCAACGTCGGTGAAGACCTGCTGGATCTCCGGGGGCAGATCCGCCCACTTGTCCTCGTTCATGACCATGTACATGGCCGTGATGGAGCCGATGGAGAAGGCCTGGGTGACATACTTGGCCACCTCAGCGTGCTTCCAACCTGCGAGGACCTCGCGGGGAGCAATACTTCCGTCGATGACGCCCTTGGACAGGAGTTCGTAGGCCTCGTTCTGCGCGGCGGCGTAACCCTCAGCGCCAAGCGCGCCTGCGATGGCGGCGCCTACGCCCGTCGACCTGATGACCAGGCCTTTCGCGTCCGCCAATGCCCTTACCGGCTTGCTGGCCGTGAAGAGCACCTGCGGTCCGGTACCGTACAAGCAAAGCACATGTACATCATCCAGCTCGGCGGGTTTGAACTCGTTGTAGAACTCATTCACCACCATCGTGTTCACGTAGCCGTGCGGATACCCGAGCGGGTAATCCAAGAGTTCCATGACGGGGAAGACACCCGGGGTATACGTGAAGCACGAATACCCGAGGTCGGCGATGCCGGTCACCACACTGTCAAAGACCTTGTCGGCCTTAGTCAGAGAGCCTCCCGGCAAGTACTCGAATTGAACCGCGCCGTTGGTGCGCTCAGTGATCTCCGCACACAACATCTCGGATACTATGCCGATGTTGTTGGTGGGAGGCATGAAGTTGTTGAAGGTGAATTTCCAGGTTCCTTCGGCGTAGGTAGAGGTAGTCGTGGTTTCGGCGGCTGCGGACGTTGTGGTTGCGGCGGCCGCGGTAGTCGTGGTTCCGGCGGCTGCCGTCGTGGTGGTCTGGGCGGCTGCCGTGGTCGTAGTCGGTTCGTCTTCGCCACAGGCGACCATACCCATGGCGAATGCCAACACCAACACCACTCCGAGAATCAACGCCTTCTTCATCTGCACGCCCTCCTTACGCTTTCCCCCGGCCGGCACCGGACGGCCCGGCCAAATAGCCAAAAGAGCACACACACGTACTGTATCAAACGACGGACCCCGCAACCCCAGCTGTATTCCTGTACCCCGTTCTGGGGCTTTTCAACCAATAGTCGACGAGACCACGTCCGAGCTCCGACTTGCCTGCTTCTTGCCACGGAAGACAGGCGCTCCTAGTATTAGGTCATGTCCATACTCGACCTGTTCATCCGCATCCTGGTCGCCGCGGTGCTCGGCGGCGTGGTCGGAATCGAGCGCGAGATCAGGGAGCACACCGCCGGCTTCAGGACCCACATCCTGGTCGCCCTGGGAGCAGCGGCGTTCACCCTGGCCTCCAGCTATGGCCTGCAAGGGACGGGTTACGACCCCAACCGCATCTCGGCGCAGGTCGTGACGGGCATCGGCTTCCTGGGCGCCGGCGCCATCATACGTTACGGCGTCTCGGTCCGCGGACTCACCACGGCCGCCAGTCTGTGGGCGGTGGCCGCGGTCGGGCTGCTCACGGCCCAGGGATACTTCTCGGCGGCACTCATCACGACCGCGATGGTGATCGTCAGCCTCTATGTGCTACGGGTCATCGAAGAGAAGTTGCTCTACCCGCGCATCGGCAAGGAGATAGGCCTGCGGGTCCAGTTTCGCGATCCCGGTTTCACACCCCTTGCCCAGCTTTTCGGGGTGCTCCAGCAGGCCCACGTCGTCGTCAAAGAGATGGCGGTAGAACAGGGAGAAGATGCCAGCGATACCATCCATCTGTACCTGAAACTGCCTCGCAACCTCAATGCGACGACGCTCACGGCGCTGATCACCGACCTGCGAGAAGTGAGGTCGGTACGTATCGACTGAGTGCCCAAGAGGCGGAGGAGGCCGCTTCTCGAGCACTGCGGGGTACCGCAAAGCTCGCGGCGCAACCTCCTCCGCCTCTTGGGACCCTCTCTGTTTGGTCTGGCGCGGAGACCTTCCTCTTCTGAGCCGCGCCTAGATCGCTGTGAGGTCGACCTCGTCGTAGGGCAGGCCCAGGCTGGCCGCCACCGGTTTGCAGGCCAGCTTGCCCTCGGCCACGTTCAGGCCCTTCGCAAGAGCCGGGTCTGCCCTCATGGCCTCCCTGTAGCCCAGGTTGGCCAGCTTGGAGACATAGGGGAAGGTCGCGTTTGTGAGTGCGAACGTGGATGTGCGGGCCACACTGCCCGGCATGTTGGCCACGCAGAACAGCTTCACTCCGTCTATGTCGATGATCGGGTTCTCATGTGTGGTCGGGACTGCGCCCTCGACGCAGCCGCCTTGGTCTATGGCCACGTCCACGATCACCGACCCCTTCTTCATCTGAGAGATCATCGACTTCGTGACGACCTTCGGCGCCCGGGCGCCGGGAATCAGCAGCCCACCGATGACGAGGTCGGCGTCCTTGACGGCGTCCTCCAGCGTGTACTCGTTGGACGCCAGCACCGTCAGTCTGCCCCCGAGCACATCCGCCAGATAGCGCAACCGGTCGAGGTTGATGTCGAGAATGGTCACATTCGCACCGAATCCCAGAGCGACCTTGGCCGCATTGGTGCCCACGGTCCCACCCCCGACGACCACCACGTTGGCGGGAGGAGTGCCGGGTACGCCCGCAAGGAGCATCCCGCTGCCTCCGTTCTCCTTCTGCAGCCAGTGGGCTCCCACCTGGATGGAGAACTTGCCCGCCACCTCGCTCATGGGCGTGAGCAACGGGAGCGAACCGTTCTCCAACTGGACGGTCTCATAGGCGATCCCGATGATCCCGCAGCCGAGCAGGGCTTTCGTAAGCCCCGGAGCTGGGGCCAGATGGAGATAGGTGAAGAGCATTTGGCCTTCGCGCAACAGAGAATGCTCTTCGGGCAGCGGCTCCTTCACCTTGACGATCATGTCAGCCTCGGCGAAGACCGTTTCTGCAAACGGGCTGACGACGGCCCCTGCCTGCGCGTAGTCCTCATCCGAGATACCGGAGCCGACACCGGCGGAGGTCTCCACCAGGACCTTGTGGCCGTCGCGAACCAGGCTCTTCACGCCGGCGGGCACCATGGCCACACGGTACTCGTGGTTCTTGACTTCCTTGGGAACCCCGATGATCATCCCGCCCCTCCGATCTCGCGCAGCGCAGGCTCGCGTCCGGCATCTCTGTTCCTGGACCGACGTCCCACTATACTACGGGTGGTCCCGACCCCGCACACGGGCCAGCTCGCGGGCCAGATCCTTGATCTCGTCGCGCAGTTTGGCCGCGTATTCGAAACGCAGCTCTTCGGCGGCCGCGAACATCTCCTCTTCCAAAGTGGCCATGAGCCGTTCCAACTCCTCCGCCGACATCTCCTCACCCCGCTCGGTCTTCCGCCGCTCCTTGTAGGGCACGCTGCCGCTGATGCCCAAGAGTTCGGCGATGTCGGAGACTCCTTTGACGATAGTGCGCGGCTCTATGCCATGCTCCTCGTTGAAGGCGACCTGAGCCGTGCGGCGGCGGTTGGTCTCGGAGATGGCCCGCTCCATGGCCACGGTGCGCTTGTCGGCGTACATAATGACCGTACCCTCCACGTTCCGAGCCGCCCGCCCGATGGTCTGGATGAGGGCCGTCTCGCCTCTCAAGAAGCCCTCCTTGTCGGCATCGAGGATGGCCACGAGGGTCACCTCGGGCAGATCGAGACCCTCACGGAGGAGGTTGATCCCCACGAGCACGTCCACTTCGCCTAGGCGCAGCTCGCGCACCACCTTGATCCGCTCGATGGTGTCGACCTCCGAATGCAGATACCGCACCCGGAAACCCATCTCGAGAAGGTAGTCGGTGAGATCCTCAGCCATCTTCTTGGTGAGCGTGGTGACCAGAGCCCGCTGTCCCTTGTCCACCCGCACCCGTATCTCGTTCATGAGATCGTCGATCTGGTGGCGGGTGGGCCTGACCTCGACCGCGGGATCGATGAGGCCGGTGGGGCGCACCAGCTGCTCGACCACCTGGCTCGACACGGAGGTCTCCCACTCTCCTGGGGTGGCCGAGACGAACACTATCTGAGGCACGCGTGTGATGAACTCCTCGAACCGCAGGGGCCGGTTGTCCATGGCCGAAGGCAGACGAAAGCCGTGTTCCACCAGCATGGTCTTGCGGCTGCGGTCGCCCTCATACATGCCATGGATCTGGGGCACGGTCATGTGCGACTCGTCGATGAAGACCAGGAAGTCCTCGGGGAAGAAGTCCAGCAAGGTGTAGGGCGGCTCCCCCGGCTTCCGGCCCGACAGGATGCGGGAGTAGTTCTCGATGCCGTTGCAGTAGCCCAACTCGCGTAGCATCTCCATGTCGTACTGAGTGCGCTGGCGCAGCCGGAAGGCCTCCAACTGTTTGCCCTGAGACTCCAACTCGGCCACCCGCCCCTCTAGTTCGGCCGCGATCTCCTGCACCGACCGCTCGATGGCGTCGTCGGCGGTCACGAAGTGGGTGGCCGGATAGATGGCCACCGCGGGCAGATGGTCGACGATCTCCTGCGTGAGCACGTCGACCTTGACGATCTCCTCCACCTGGTCGCCCCACAGGCTCACCCGCACTGCATAGTCGTCGTAGGCGGGCCAGACCTCGAAACTATCGCCGCGCACCCGGAACTTGCCGCGCGCGAAGCCTATGTCGTTCCGCTCGTAGTGGATCTTGACCAGCTTGGCGAACACCTCGTCGCGGCTGATGTCGTCACCCTGCTTCAGCAGCACCACCTGCCCCAGGTACTCCTGCGGCGAGCCGAGACCGTAGATGCACGAGACCGAGGCCACGATGACCACATCTCTGCGCATCAGCAGGTTCGAGGTGGCCGCGTGCCGCAGGCGATCGATCTCTTGGTTGATGGACGAGTCTTTCTCGATGTAGGTATCGGTGGCCGGGAGATAGGCCTCGGGCTGATAGTAGTCGTAGTACGAGACGAAGTACTCCACCGCGTTGTTCGGAAGGAACTCGCGGAACTCGTTGCAGAGCTGGGCGGCAAGGGTCTTGTTGGGAGCCATCACCAGCGCCGGTCTGCCCGCTTGCGCAATGACATTGGCCATGGTGAAGGTCTTGCCCGAGCCGGTGACTCCCAGAAGCGTCTGGTAGCGGTCTCCGCGTTCGATCCCCTCTACGAGCCGCACGACCGCCTGGGGCTGGTCACCCTGTAGCTGGTAGTCGGCCTGCAGTTCGAAGTCACTCACTAATCTTCCTGCGGAGAGAAGGTGTCAGGATGAGTGCGCGCGTAGACGCCTCGGTAGTGCACCACCTTCTCGACGAACTTGCGGGTCTCTTCGTACCGGATGTCGCTGAGGCTGAACTGCTCAGCGCCACCCACTGCCGCCACCCACTCGGAGACGGCCCCTTGCCCGGCGTTGTAGGCAGCCAGGGCAAGCATGGTGTCGCGATTGAAGTAGTCCAGGAGGTAGCTCAGGTAGCAGGACCCCAGTTGTATGCTGTCGGAGGGGTTGGTCAAGTCCGGGTTCCTGACGCCCTCCCAGCTGCGGAGCCGGGTGATCCACTCGGCCGTGTCGGGCATCAGCTGCATGATTCCTACCGCGCCCGCGGAGGAGACGGCCTTCGGATCGTAGCCGCTCTCGGTCTTGGCTACGGCGGCGACCAGATAGGGATCGAGGCCGTAGACTTCGGCCGCCGCACCGATCTCGTCCGGGTACTGGATGGCGAACAACCTGTCCGATACAACCGGCACGATCGTGCGGCCGGTGACGATCAACGCCGCCACGATCGCGATGGCTATGAGTATGGCCCCATAGACCACCAGACGCACGAGCCGCTGTCTGCGGGCCCGCCGGTTGAGACTCTCCGATGTCGAGCGTTGGGGTCCCCGCTGTCCCGTCGCTGCAGTCACTCTTCCTCCTTGAGCAATGATACGGCCCGCTCATGTGCGGACCGGACGAATCCTCGCAGGTCGTCCAGACTCCCATCATTGAAGAATACGAGGTCGCTCCCCTCCACCCTCCGTTTGCTGGAGGCCTGCAGTCGTTCGAACTCGGTGAACTGCTCGAGATCGAACTGCTGCACCGACCGGCGGCGGCGTATCTCGGGACCCGCCTCCACCGTCACGATCAGGTCGAATAGGGCCTCGAATCCGGCTTCGAACAGAAGCGGCACCTCACACACTACAACCGAACCGTCCGGCGCTGCGTTCATGCGGCGCGCGATCTCCTCGGCGACGAGCGGGTGGGTCAGCTTCTCCAGCCAGCGTAGCTCGCGCTTCCGCCCCCGGACCGCCTCGGCCAACCGGCTTCTGTCCACGTGGTTGTACGAGTCAACAACGCCGGGGCCGAACCGCTCCGTGATGAGCGCCACTACGCCGGGTTGCTTGTAGAGCTCGTGGACCAACGCATCGGCCGACATGGTCACCGCGCCCATCTCACTGAAAAGGGCAAGCGCGGTACTCTTGCCTGCGCCGATACCCCCGGTCAGGCCTACAGCCACGATATCGAGTCGCTTCTGGCTCACTCGGTCTCCAAAAAAACGGGGAGCGCCCGTGGGCGCTCCCGTATCATGGCATATCGTCGGTAGATCAGTCCTACGCGTCGACCTCTTCGCCTGACTCCGCAGCCTCAGCCGCGGCCTCCACGGCGGGCTTCTCCTCGGGATCCGCAACCCCGACCGGCTCCGCTGCCTCGGCCACAGTCTCAGCCTCATCGGCGACAGTTTCAGCCTCGTCAACCGCAGCTTCGGCCTCGTCAGTCACCGCTTCAGCCTCGTCGGCCGTAGCTCCAGTCTCCTCGGCGACTTGTTCGGCGGCCGCCTCAGCCGGCTGGGTTTCATCGCCGTCTTCGGCGAGCTCGCCCTCGTACTCCTCGCCCTCTTCGGCCAGTGCGTCCTCATGGATGCGGTATTCCGGTTCCAGGCGCTTCAAGCTCAGCGACAGGCGACGCCGCTCGGGGTCGATCTCGATGATCTTGACGTTGACCTCTTGGCCCGGCCGTACGATCTCGGAGGGATCCTCCACGTGGTGCTGGGCCAACTCGGAGATGTGGATGAGACCTTCCACACCCTCTTCGATCTCGACGAAGGCTCCAAACGAGACCAGCTTCGTGACCTGCCCGTGCACGATCTCGTTGACCTGACGATTCTCGAACACCTGCTGCCAAGGATCTTTCTGGGTCTGCTTGAGACCCAGCGAGATGCGCTGCCGGTCGCGGTCGATGTCGAGCACCCGGACTTCCACCTTCTGCCCGATGGTCAGAACCTCGGACGGGTGGTTGACGTGGCTCCAGGAGAGCTCTGAGATGTGGATGAGGCCATCGATGCCCTCGAGGTCGACGAACGCGCCGAAATCGACGATGTTCGAGATGATACCGGTCACGAGGTCGCCCACATTCATCCGGTCGAGGATCTGCTCGCGTGCGCCCCGCCGCTCCTCTTCTAGAACAGCGCGACGGCTGAGCACGACGTTGTTGCGGAAGCGGTTCAGTTCGATGACCCGGCATTCGAGCGACTGGCCCAGGAACTCGTCGAGCTCGGCCACCCTGCGGATGTCGACCAGGGAGGCCGGGAGGAACCCGCGCACCCCGAGGTCGAGGATAAGGCCGCCCTTGACCACTTCTATCACGTTACCCGACACCGGAGTGCCCTCTTCGGCCGCCTTCTCGATGCGCTGCCACGCCCGTTCGAAGCGGGCGCGCTTGCGCGAGAGGATGAGTCTGCCGTCGGCGTCTTCCTTCGTGAGCACCAGCGCGTCGACGACGTCGCCGACCGACACTTCTTCAGAGGGATCCACGGACTTTCTGATCGACAACTCGTTGGCGGGGACTACCCCTTCACTTTTGTAGCCTATGTCGACAAGCACCTCGTCCTTGTCGACCCTCACAACAGTGCCGGTGACGATGTCCCCTTCTTCGAACGTCATGATCGTGGCGTCGTAGTTGGGAATCATCTTCCCGTCTACTTCGATCATTAGCTCTTGTCCGCCCTGCAGCTTCTCTTCGCTATCGTCGGTGGGCGTTACGTTGTCGTCGATCTGTTGGTCTGACATGTAGGTTCTGTTTCCTTCCCGAAGGAATGCATAATCGAGCCGCAACCTCTCGCGGCTCATGTGCCGGTAGTATACCTACGCACCAGGGAAAAGCAAACGTCGCATGGGCCGGCCGCGGCACGCCCGGCTTCGACCTTCCCCCCAGGTCACCCAGCCCTGCCTATTTCGCCGAGAGCCAATCGACGCCCACCCCCGCATCGACACCCAGAGGAGGCTCCATGGGGAACGCCGCGACCATCTCCCCCACCATGGCGGCGCGCACCGACTGGGCGTCGCCCTCCGGCGCTTCGAACACGAGTTCGTCATGCACTTGCAGGACAAGGCGCGCTTTGGGGAACTCCCGGGTCAGACGTTCATGGCAGCGGATCATCGCCACCTTGATGACATCCGCGGCGCTGCCCTGGATGACCGAGTTGACCGCCAGCCTCTCCCCCAGCGAGCGCTCCTGGTAGCTGCCTGAGGCCAGCTCGGGTATGGGCCGGCGGCGTCCGAAGACCGTAGCAACATACCCTTGACGACGGGCCGATTCGATAGTCTCCTCGATGAAAGACTTCACCCGCGGGAGACGCTCGAAGTAGCGTTCGATGTAGGCGGCGGCTTCCTCTCGTTCGATGCCCAGGTTCTGACTCAGGCCGAAGGCTGAGATGCCGTACATGATGCCGAAGTTCACCGCTTTCGCGTAGCGGCGGTGGGTGCTATCGACCTGGTCTTCGGGCACGCCGAACACCTCGGCCGCGGTGCGCGTATGGATGTCTTCCCCGCGTGCGAACGACTCGAGAAGTGTGGTCTCCCCAGAGAGGTGCGCCATGATGCGCAGCTCTATCTGCGAGTAGTCGGCCACCACCAGCAGGTTCCCCGGCTCAGCAGTGAAGCACTGTCTGATCTGGGCGCCCAGTGCGGTGCGGACGGGGATGTTCTGCAGGTTCGGATCGCTCGACGACAGACGCCCAGTGGCGGCCACCGTCTGATTGAACGTCGTGTGAAGCCTGCCGGTATCGGGATCGACTACCTGGGGCAGCGCCAACAGGTACGTGGACATGAGCTTGGAGAACTCGCGATGGTTGAGCAGGTGACTCACGATGGGGTGGCTGTCGCGGAGCGAGTCCAGCGTCTTCGCGTCGGTGGAGTATCCCGTCTTGGTCTTGCGCTGCCGTTGGAGGCCGAGACGGTCGAAGAGTATCCGACCAAGCTGTTGGGGTGAGCCGAGATTGAACTCCTCGCCCGCCAGCTCGTATATGCAGGTCTCCAGTTCCTCCATCTGGTCTTGGATCTTGCCGGTGATCTCGCCCAGACGGTAGCAGTCCAGGTGGATTCCGGTCTGCTCCATGTCGATGAGCACGCCGGTCAGCGGTAGCTCGATGGTCTGGAAGAGCTCCCACATGCCCTGATCGCGCAGCGCACGCTGTTGCCACGCCGCCAGCGGGAGGACGAGAGCCGCGGCGGCAGCCGGCGCCAAGACGCCCGCCGGGACGGCGTCCGGCGCCGCGTCCGGCGTACAGCCCGCCGGCGCACTGACGACCGGCGGAGCGATTCCGGCCTCGTCGGTCAACTGCTCCAGGCGGTAGTCTCTCTTGCCCGGCGCCAGCAGGTAGGCGGCCAGATATGTGTCGTGGCCCGACTGCCGAAGCAGTCCGCGCAGCGTCCGGGCAGACTTGAAGTCATGGCATACCACCTCGCCCTTGCCCAGCAAGCCGGCTAGAGCAGCGGTGTTCTCAGCCGTGACCTCCAGCCTGGCGATGGAGTAGGCGCCGAAGTCCTCCAAGCCCCCGTCCGAACCCGGCTGGGCGATCCAGAGACCGCCCGCGGAGCCCGCGCCGGGCGCTTCCGCGGCGACACCAACGGTCGCCGACCAGTCCACGAGTCCATCGAGGCCGCCCGGGTCGCGGGAGACTGTCTGGGCGGCAGCGAGCTGCGCGCCAGATCGTTCCCGCGCGGCCTCCGCCTGCCCCGCCGCCGGCAATAGCGGTTCGACCCGTTCGAGGAGCGTGTTGAACTCGAACCTGGTGAACAGCTCCTTGAGCTTGTCCCGTTGCGGCTCGTGCGGCAGCACCTCGGTGGCGTCGATGTCTATGGGAGCGTCGTGCTCCAGCGACGCCAGCTTCTTCGAGAGAAGAGCGATCTCGCGATGCTCGCGCAGCAGCTCCCGGCGCTTGGCGCCGCTGACCTCGTCTGCGTGAGCGAGCACCTCCTCCAGCCCCCCGAACTGGGCCAGCAATTGAGCCGCGGTCTTCTCTCCGATGCCGGGCACGCCTGGGATGTTGTCGGACGTGTCGCCCTTCAGGCCGATGAGATCGGGGATCAAGCGCGGAGGCACGCCGAATCTCTCCTCCACCGCAGCCGGATCGTAGATCTTGACCTCGGTCATTCCTCGAGTGTTGGCCATGATCCGCACGTGCTCGCCGGCCAACTGCATGGCGTCGCGATCACCCGTGACGATGACCGTCTCGCGGCCTTTGGCCTCCGCTTGCCGGGCCAGCGTGGCCAAGATGTCGTCGGCTTCGTAGCCGGATACCGCCAGGTTGACGAACCCGAAGGCGGAGCCCAGCTCGCAGAAGTACGGCCACTGTTCCGACAGCGCATCGGGCATGGGCTTGCGCTGCGCCTTGTATTCCTCGAACTCCTCGTGCCGGAACGTCTTCTCCCGGGAGTCCCAGGCCACGATCACGGCATCCGGGCGATACTCCGAGAGTATCTTGATGACCATCAAACAGAACCCGTACAAGGCGTTGGTCGGAAAGCCTCCCGACGTGGCGATTCCCTCGGGCAACGCGAAGAACGCCCGGTAGGCCACGTTGCTGCCGTCGAGCAGAAAGAGCGGACCCCGCTGCCCCCCGGCCGTCATGGCCTTACAGGTTCTCGAGATAGCGATCGATCTCCCAGGGGGTCACGATGGCCCGGTAGGCATCCCACTCCGCCCGCTTGTTGCGTACCAGGTACTCAAAGATGTGGTCACCCAGAGTCTCACGCATCAGCTCCGAGTTCTCGAACGCGATGATGGCGCCCTCGATATCGCCGGGCAGCGACCTGATGCCGGCCGTGATGCGCTCCTTCGCCGACATCTCGTAGATGTTATCGGTAGCTTCGGCGGGTAGCTCCATGCGTCTCTCGACGCCCTTTAGGCCTGCACCCAGCATCGCCGCGAACGTGAGGTAAGGGTTGGCGGCAGGATCGGGATTGCGCATCTCGACCCGGGTCGCGTTCTCCTTGCCGGGTTTGTACATGGGCACCCGCACCAGCGCCGACCTGTTGCGCCGCGCCCAACAGCAGTAGATGGGGGCCTCATACCCCGGCACCAGGCGCTTGTAGGAGTTGACCCACTGGTTCGTGACCAGGCACATCTCTCGGGCGTGCTGAAGGAGTCCGGCGACGTATGTCTTGCCGACGTTGCTCAGGTGGTAGGCATCGTTGGCGTCGAAGAAGGCGTTGCGATCGCCCGTGAAGAGCGACTGATGCACGTGCATGCCCGAGCCGGCTTCGCCGAAGATGGGCTTGGGCATGAAGGTGGCGTGGATGCCGTGGGCGTTGGCCACTTCTTTGACCAGCAAACGGTAGGTCATCACCGAGTCGGCCATGGTGAGGGCGTCTTTGTAGCGGAGGTCGATCTCGTGCTGAGACGGTCCGCACTCGTGGTGCGCGAACTCGACCTCTATGCCCACTTCCTCGAGCGCGGTGACGGTGTCACGACGGATGCTCGTGGAGACCTCGAGAGAAGTCAGGTCGAAGTACCCACCCCGGTCGAGTACGTCGGTGTGGGAGCTGTCCTTGAAGTAGAAGAACTCGAGCTCGGGCCCTACGTACATCGTGTAGCCCAAGTCCGCCGCCTTGGCCAGCATTCTCTTGAGAGCGTAGCGAGGATCGCCGTCGTAGGGC
>JAFGIH010000866.1 GCA_016929985.1 Thermoleophilia bacterium
CCGCCGCCTCCCCGGCGGAGGGCCTACTCGGCCGCGGCGCCGGAAAGGACCGGTAGGATCACGCCCCCGGACGGGACCACGCTGACCTGCGCTGCCGGATAATGCTCCTGGGCCATCGTTATGGCCTGCTCGATGTCATCGGCGAAGGCAAAGCCGATGCGCTCTGCGGTCCGGCGCGGCATGTGCTGCGAGACCACGATGATCCTGAAGTCGTGTTGACCTAGGAGGGCTTGGGCGAGGGACATGTTGAACTCCGGCGAGCCGCCGGCCAGGATCCTCTCGCCACGACCGAACCGCTCCAGGACCGCCGGCCTGATGCGTCCGGCATGCGCGGTGCGGAAGGCTTCGCAGCCGGATACATAGTCCTCCGCCAACGGCACGCTGTAGTCACACGCCAAGATGATGACGCCTTTCGGACGAGTGATCTCCGTGGCAGGCGCCAGGGGCTTCATGATTTGGGTGCCCTCCGAATAGGGAAAGCTGCTGATGATGGTCACGTCCGACCTTGCTGGGAACGGCATCGACAGGATCTGGCGGCTCATCGCCACGCCTGCCACATGCGCCTGCACCGGTGCGCCGCATACCGGCTGGTACAGCCGGTCATTGTGATCCAGGACGCTGTTTATGACCAGATCGAGCCCGGCGGCCGCGGCGAGATCTCTGATCTCCTCGTAGAAGGGGTTGCCCTCCAACCTGCCGATCTTTGAGTCTCCCCTGAAGCTGTAAGTGAGATGGTGCTCGAGGATGGCCTCGAAGTTGGCGACGGCCGGGAAGATGATCTTGCCGCCTCCTCCGAACCCGTTCATCGGATGGGGGAAGATGGAGCCGATGCCGATCTTGAAGTCCGCGTCGGCCACCCGGCGGTTGATGGCGACCGTGGTCCCGCTGCGCAACGCGCCGATGGGCACTAGATCTGGGGCTCTGCAATCGTGGTTGACGAACTCATAGGAATCCGCCAGATCCTCGCCATAGACCTGCCGTATCTCCTTGCCATCCAGGCGGCGATGCGTGCCGAGCCCGATGACGATGACGATGTGATCCGGCGACACGCCCGCCTCGGCCAGTTCGAGCAGCAGCGCACGCAGCACCAGTTGCTTGGGCGAGGAGCGCGACGGATCCTCGATGACGATGGCGACCTCGTCCGAAGACCCGACGGCCTCAGATAGAGGCGGATGGCCGATGGGTCGCTTCAGACACGTCCGGACCATGCCGACCACATCCGCCGGTTCGGGCCGGTCTGCGAACTCCGCGAACGACAGCAGCTCCCACCGAGGCGGCAGCTCGAAGCGGATCCGTCTGTCATGAAGTCGCAGATAGAGCTTTGTCATAGAACAAACCATGACACACTCGGCCTGGTCGATACAATGGGGCGGTCCGGCCCATCGACCGACGACGGGGGCACCGTGCGATCTTCTCGCTGCATGCCGCTCTTCATCGTGGGGTTCATAGTCCTAGTATGGGGGTATCTGTTCGTTCCGGGCAAGCTGGGCGTCGCTGCCAGCAGCGCTTTCGTTTGGTCCGGCATCCGCACGTTTCCGGCGTATCTGCTCCTGCTGGGCCTCGTAGTCGTTCTTCGGCGGCCTCTTCGGCCTCGGGCTCCGGGTCTGACGGCACTGGTGGGGTTGCTGCAGGTCGGCGGGTTCGTGGGGTTCTCCTCAGCGGCACTGGTCACCTCCGGCGCGGGGCACACGGCGATGCTGGCCAACACCTGGCAGATCTGGATCGTCGTCATGGCCTGGCTGATCCTGAAGGAGCGTCTGCGCAACATGCAGTGGCTGGCGGCGGGAGTGGGGACGGTGGGACTGATCATGATCATCGAGCCGTGGCGGTTGCATGGGGTGATCAGCAGTCTGTTCGCCCTCGCGGCGGCCCTCTGCTTCGCGGGCGGCGCGGTGGCGGCGAAGGTACTGAGGCGGCGTCACGAGGTCGATCTTCTTTCTTTCACCGTTTGGCAGGGACTGTTTGGCTCGCTTCCCCTGGTGTTCCTCGCATTCCTCATGCCGGGGGGCGGGATCGACTGGTCGGGTACCTTCATCTGGTCTCTGGCCTACAGCGTCCTCGTGGGCACTGCGCTGGCCCAGGTGTTGTGGCTCTACGTTCTCAACCTGATCCCGGCCCACACGGCGGGCATCGGCAATCTGGCCACTCCCATAGTGAGTGTGATCGCGGCGTGGTTACAGTTGGGAGAGCGCCCGAGCGGCGTTGAGATCGCCGGGATGGCGTTCGTCGTAGTCGCCCTCAGCCTGTTGGCGGCATCGAGGCTCAAAGGGGTCGATAACGGCTCGCAGGGCGCACTCACTGGAAGGGGTGGGTGAGTTGTTCTATGGTAGAGACACTCGGGGCCTACTCTGGGAGAGACGACATGATCGACTACGGTTTGGAAGGTCGAGTAGCGGTGGTCACGGGAGCCGGGAGCGGCATAGGCCGGGCCACGGCGAAGATGCTGGCCGACCAGGGCAGCAAGGTGGCGCTCGTCGCGCGCACGGCGAGCGTTCTGGAGGAAGTGAAGGACGAGATCGTCGCGGCGGGGGGTGGGGCGGCGGCCTTCGCCTGCGACGTGGGCGACGACGAGGCCGCGAAGCAGATGGCCGAGGCGGTTCTTGCCAAGTACGGGCAGATTGACGTTCTCGCCAATGTAGCCGGAGTCGAGGTGGACTTCTCCAGGGCTCCGCTCCTGGGGCAACTGGCTCAGGGCCCCGATCCCTTCGACATCCCCAAGGAAGAATGGGACCGGGTGCTCAACACCAACATGCGCGGCCATTTCAACACCATGAAGTACTTCACCCCGAGCATGCGGGAGAGCCACTACGGCAGGATCGTCAACGTCAC
>JAFGIH010000867.1 GCA_016929985.1 Thermoleophilia bacterium
ACGTCGGTCTCGGGATCGAGCAGGTCGGCCACCTGGCGGCCCAAGGCCGCCGAGGCTAGGAGCAGGTCTTTGCTGTTGGGGAGGGGGATGCGGGGCCAGTCGAGACGGATGCCGTCGGCGTTCTCGGTTAGATAGAGCGGCGAGTAGCCAACCGCGAGAATGTGAAACCAGATGGGGTTTGACCCCTCAACGGCGGCACGATGACCTTCGAGATACTCCTCCGCGGGCGTGGTCAGGTTCGCGCGAGCAGCAACAGCAAACCCCGTGTCGTCAGGAGTCCTCACAGTGGCCATCGGGAAGCACATAGCGCCGGGGCGGGTGAGGTGCCTATCGGGCAGAGCAGTGCTGACGAAGAACGGTGTACCTTCCCGGTCTCTCTCAGCCTTCTGCCTTGAGGTTAGGTACATGTTGGCGGATGCAAGGTCCACCCGGAGCTCGGGTCGTTTCTCGTCAAGCAGCTTGGTCGCCGGGTGCCAGTAGACCCATCTCGCGTCAAGAGGCCGATAGCCATAACGCAAGAACTGCCCAGTGTCGACTCCGCGACCCTGTAGGAAATGCCTCGTCGAGACAGCGTCAAAGCGTTTGGTGGGCGACAGCAGAGTGGGCGTGACTGTTGCCGCGCTCGTATCCGACACGCTCGGGTCGAAATAGACCTCCATCCTATGCCGTAGGTTGTCCAGATCTACGTCCACCAGATCTTGATCGCGACTGGTGTTGACTCCCGGCGAGTAGAAGGTGAGTAAATCAGGAACGCAAGGCCACAGGAAGTAGTCCGTAGCTACTTGCGACGGGAAGAACGCCATCCCCAGGTTGATCTGCGGCGCAACGTGGATCCAGGGCCGACCGTCAGTGAGGCTCAGGAGAATGTCTTCGCGCTTGGTGGACCCCCAGAAGTGCCGAAATCTGACCTCGCCGGTCCCCCCTCGCGAGGCCGTGGCGAGCAATGCAACCGCCGTGCCAAGCTGGATGCCCTCCCTGTTGTGTTCAGTCGAAAATACACTGGGGTCCGGCTTGCCTTCTGGGGTGAGCTTGCCTGTCTTGAATGCATCACCATTCAAACAGTCAATCCAGATTCGATCGAACGCTTCCAAATATCGCTCGCGCATTCCGGTGAACGACAACCCGTCCAACCATGAGTAGTTAGAAATGAAGCAGACAATACCCTTGCCGGTCTTCTCTACGATACGACGCTCCGCCATTCGGAAGAAACGCACGTAGAGATCATTCAAGCCCTGTCCTTGCGGCGACCGCGCGGTCTTGGTCGTACGGTAGGCCTCGGTCAAGGTCCGTTCCTCATCGGTGGCCATGCCCGCGAAGCCGTTGTAGGGAGGATTCCCCAGAATCACCAAGATAGGCAGTTCTTGCTTCACACGTTGCGCGGCATCTCGTTCGGCTTCCAGTTCTGGCAGAGCTGAGACCTGCTCGTGCTTGTGCGGCGACTCCCAGCCGGTGAGGGCGTTGGTCAGGAACACTCCCACCCGCTCGTGCTCAGCCAAGGGAAGGTGCATGTTCTGGAGCAGCAGACCCAACTGCATGTGCGCTATCACGAAAGGAGCAGGCAAGATTTCGAATCCGAAGACTCGTTCCATGGCCACCTTCTTGACCTCGCCCGCCGAGAGGGCGTCGGAGCCGTTCTCGTCCAGGGTCTGGGCGATCTTCTCCAGCACCTCCACCAGGTAGGCGCCGGTACCGCAGCAGGGGTCGAGCACATACACCCGCGGGTCGGCCAGGCCGTCGGGCACGTCCAGCTCCTCGCGCAGCACGGTGTCCACGCGGGCCACCATGTACTCCACGATCTCCGGCGGCGTGTACCACACCCCCAGCTCCTTGCGCAGCGCAGGGTCGAACGCCTCCAGGAACGGCTCGTAAAAGTACTGGACGGCATGATGTTGTTCGAATCTGCTGAAGAATGCTCGTCTATCTACCCGGTTGAGCGCCGCGGCCGCCTGATCGAGAACGGGCACCAGACCCAGCGAGCCCAACAGATGGGGAGTGGCGATCTGGGTGAAGAGCGCCTGCACCACGGGCACGCGCAGAGTCCAGGCGGCAGTCTTCCAGTCGAAACGGGCCCCGGTTCCGCCCGGGGCGCCGCTCACCTCCGAAACCCCGGCCGTCGCACCCTCGCCGGGCTCATGGTCCTGACTCCACATGACCCAGGAGGCAAACAGGCCGTAGAAAAGGGTCTGAACGAGAGTCGATCGGAAGAAATGCTCTCCCTTTTCACCCTCGAACTTGACACCCAGGCTATCTTCGAGCGACCTGCGTACCGCGTCCAGAGCAGGCACCTCGGCCAGCTCCACAAGGATGCGGGCCTCGCGCGCGTACGAAGCCAGGAACCAGGCCAGGTCCTGCGGATTCGCAAGCGTGGCTCCGGAGAGCAGCACCCGTTTGAGGAACTCCAGGAAGCGCTCGCCCTGCTCCTGATCAGCCTTGCGCGGATGGTTGGCGAGAGCCCAGAACTCGGCCTCGGTGATCGCCAGGGTGTAACGCTCAAGGACGGCGGGCCTCCCCCGCTCATCGATGCCCAGCAGCACGAACTCGCGCAGAGTGGTCACCAGCACCTGCCGATAGCCCGCGAGGTAGCCAAGCACTTGGGGCGTGGCGGCGATCGCGGCGGCGTCGGCGCTGGGCGGTTTGACCTCGATGGCTCCCCGAGACGGCTTCTGCCCGCCGATGCCGCCCTTGCGCACCTGGTCGGCGGTGAACAGCCCGCCGTCAGGCATGCCGGCGCCCTCGTTCTTGAGGTTCATGAAGCAGCGGACCTTGGGCTTCAACCCGCCGCCGACCTCCTCCAGCAGGTTGTGCAACGCCGGGTAGTAGGAAAGCTCGGAGACTCCCTCCCCCGAGAATCGGATGTCTCGCAGATCGCTGAGGTAGTTCTCCAGAGCGCCCAGGACTCACCCCCACCGCGTCGCAGTCTCGTGGCCCACGCCATGCTGCACCACTCGCCGGCCACCGTGCTTCTAGCCATGATAGTACGAAGGGTGGACAGGAACGAGACGCCGGCGTGGGATGCTTTCCCCCGATCGACAACCACGAGACCAGTGGTGCTAGAATGACGCTGATATAGAACCACAGCGCGACAGGAGTCATCATGCCCGTCAGCCTGTCGATCAAGAACGTACCCGAGGAGGTGGCCCAGCGCCTGCGCGCCCGCGCACGGCGCAATCACCGCTCTCTTCAGAACGAACTGCTTGCCATCGTGGAAGCCGCATCTCTGGAGGACGACGAGATCACATTGGATGAACTGGCCGAATACGTGGAGAGTCTCGGTTTCTCCACACCCGACGAAGGCACGGCCTGGATCCGTGAGCTCCGTGACACCCGCTAACGGGGCGGTGGTGTGCGACGCGTCGGTGTTCGTAGCGGTCGCCTTTGCTGAGCCCGATTCGCCCCGAGCGCGGGCGCTCACACGTTCGCGCCGGCTCTACGCGCCACCGCTGCTGCGTAGCGAGGTAGCCCATGCGGCGGTGAAGAAATGCGCCCGCAGGCCAAAGGACGCCCCGTTGGTGAAGGAGTTCTTCTTGAGAAGCCTCCTCGTTCCCGTACGGAGGCTAGAGCCGTCGTGGCCGGCAGTTCTGGAAATCGCCCGCGAACACAACCTATCGGCGTATGACGCATCATACCTCCAAGTGGCGCAGGCGCTGGGAGTGCCGCTCGCCACGCTCGATGCCCGTCTAGCCGAGGTGGCCCGCGGCCTGGGGGTCCTGGCCTGCCCTACCGAGGCGTAGTACCACACCTGCCGGTTCGCCGAGGCCGAAGGCGAGGCCACTCAGCAACAACCTGCCGGTTCGCCGAGGCCGAAGGCGAGGCCACTCACTGAAGACCTACCGATGAGGACGGGGCACTCAGCAACCCCCTCCCATGAGGAAGAGGCCGGGAGGGCCTCCCTCCCGCGGCCGGAGCCACGCTGCCCGGTGGAGCGGCTTTCGCGTACCCGCGAGTGCAAGCGGAA
>JAFGIH010000096.1 GCA_016929985.1 Thermoleophilia bacterium
ACCGTGTATTCCCCGGACGACACGGGCGGGCTGTAGACCCGCGACTGGTCCGCCGCCGCCAGTACCCGCTCCATCGTCTGCGAGGTCTTCTCGGATTCCTGTGCCATGGTGCGTGTTAACTCGTCCAACTTCCCATTCATGGCAACCGCTCCTTTCGTGAGCCAAATCGGCTCAAGAGGCCGTACGCGCCCAATGCGCCCACCGCGACTATGAGAGCTTGGGCGCACCGCGTTGCGTTGACGACGCGTACACGTGAGGTTCTACCATCTTCTGACACCATAACGGCGGAGGGCCACGCCACAACCACACCCCCATTGCGCCATCTGAGGGTGATCGACCTGGCGATGGGCGTGACGGTCAACGAGCCCACGGTGACAGTGGGCGCCGCCATGGTTCTGAGACTGACGAGGCGGTCCCACATGATCCCTCCCCAAAGTCGTGGAAACGCTTCATACAGATAGTACCGCGGTCGAAGCGGGAGGTCGTGCCTTTTCACGACCGTGGACGCGTGCTCAGCCTCCACGTCATCTTCTGGGATGCGTGCACCAGGGAGACAAGCAGGAACACAAGCGAAACCGCCATATGAAGCGTGGCCGCATCTGAGCCGTCCTGCACGACACCCGTGACCATCGATGCCACAAGGAGCACTGCGAGAGCAGCATAGGCACGCAGCGAGCGAAGAGCCTTGCCGTTCCTCCTGCGCGCAAGGCTGCGGAGCAATCTGTGCCGGCCGGCGAGGTGGCGTACGACCGAGACCGTCAGCGCAATTGCCGAGACAAGGTGCGCCGTCTCAAGACCACCCCCACCAGGACCTCGACCGTACAGCAGCAGCCCTGTGGACGTAGCACACAGGAGAAGGATCGCGCTCGTGGCAGCCCAGACTATCGAGGTCCTGCGTCCGCGGTCTTGGACGACTGCGCTCGTTCGTTGCGCACGAGTCGCCGCGCTCGGTGTGGGGACAGGCTTCTTTGTGCATGCGTCGTTCATCGTCGACCTCCAAGTCGTCTTTCGTGTCTTGTTTGAGTGCTTGTTGCTGAGCCGCGGCGGCCTCGTGGCGCCGGGCCCCTGGTATGGGCGCATGCGATGGGTGGCCCGGGGTCTGAGCGATCGGCCGCACGCCTCGCCCCGGCGCCTCCCGGCGGCCTGCGCTAAAGTGGTGTGAGCCTGAGGGAGAAGACCGCCCCTTTGCCGTGCTCGCTGGCCACCGAGACCTCGCCGCCCATCTTCTCCACCAGTTCCTTGACTATGGCGAGCCCCAGGCCGGTACCCAGGTCGCGATCGGTCTTTAGGCGCTCGTGCAGGTAGAAGCGCTCGAAAGCCCGCGGCAGGTCCTCCGCGGAGAGGCCGGGCCCGTCGTCACGGACGATCACCTCTCCCTTCCCCGTCTCGATGCTGACCAGACCGCTGGCGGGCACGCAGCCCAGCGCGTTCTCGACGAGATTGGAGACGGCCTGCACGAGACGGTCCTCATCGCCCCGCACCTTGGGGCCGCCCGAGGGCAGGGCGACCAGCTGGATGCCGAGTTCACCGGCCCGGCCGGAGTGACGGCGGACCACCTCACCGGCCACCGCGTCGAGATCCACCTCTTCATCGCGAACCGCGAAACCGGCCTGTCTCATCTTGGCCAGATCGAGCAGGTCGCTCACCAGCCGGCGCAGGCGGCCGGCCTCCGCGGTCAGCACCGGGCCTGCCTGGTCCCCGGTCACGGCTCCCTCGGCCAGGAGTTCGGCATAGCCGTCGATGGCGGTCAGCGGGGTCTTGAGTTCGTGACTGACGGACAGGAGGAAATCCTGCTCGGCCATGCGGGCCCGCTGCTCGGCGGCCTGCGCCATCTCCAGCCTGGCCGCCATATGGTTGAACGACTCGCTGAGGGTCACGAGTTCATCCGGCCCCGTGGCCGGCACCGGCATGGGATGGCCGCCGTCGGCCAGCACTCGGCTCGCCTCCGCGACACGGCGTACCGGCCACGAGATGCGCCGCACGAGGTAGCCCGCGGCCGGAGACGCGATGGCGGCCACCAGAAGACAGAAGAACCCGAAGACGACGAGCCCCTCGATGATGCGGCCGTGGATCGGCCTGGGGACCACTACCAGCCGGAAATACGACTCCTTCTCCACCCCGGTGGGCGTTCCCGCGGGCACGCGCCAGTAGGCGAAGCGCGCGGCTTCAACGGTGTTAGGGTAGAAAGTGTCGCCGAACGCGTAGCCCTTGGTCATCAACTGGTCGTAGACTGACGAGGGCATCCCGCTCCACTCGAAGTCGGCGATGTCAGGTGGCCAAACGATCCGGTAGGCACGGCGTCGGGCGTAGTCCATCAGCACTATGTCCTTCATCTGCTCATAATCGCTGTCGGGCATAGCGAGCAGGCCTTGGGAGATGGACGCATCGAGCAGTTGCCGGTCTAAGGATTCGTACTCATCCTTATCCGAGAGCAGGTAGTGCCCCAGCGTGGCGACAACCACGGGCACCGCTACGGCCGCAAACACTACTCTGAAGATGGTCGCGTGCAGCGAGGACGGGCTGTCGCCGATAACGGCCCGTCTGACGCCGCGGCGAAGCGCCCTCCACGGGTGGCGCCTCCGGCTCACCGGCGGGCCACCTTGTAGCCGACGCCGCGGACGGTCTCGATGGGGTCGTGCTGTCCAAGTTTGGCGCGGAGCTGCGCCACATGCTGGTCGACGGTCCGGGTGCCATAGGGGAAGTCGACTCCCCACACGCGCTTGAGCAGTTGGTCACGGGAGAAGACGATGCCGGGATCCGCCATGAGGAAGGCCAGGAGCTCGAACTCCTTGGGAGTCAGCTCGACGAGCGCCCCACCCGCGGTGACCTCACGCTCGGGGACCCGGACTATGAGGTCGCCGCATTCGAGGAGCTCGGCAGCCGCCGCGCGGGGCTGCCCTCTCCGCAGAACGGCCTTCACCCGCGCCACCAGCTCCCGCGGCGAGAAGGGCTTGGGCACGTAGTCGTCGGCGCCCAGCTCCAGACCCACCACCTTGTCCACCTCGTCGTCGCGGGCCGTCAGCATGATCACGGGTACGGCCGAGCTCTTCCTGATGCGGCGGCACACCTCGAAGCCATCGACACCGGGCAACCCGATGTCGAGGATGACCAGGGCAGCCCCGTGCCTCTCGAGCTCTGCCAACCCGTCCTCACCCGTCCGGGCGGTCGCGACCTGGAAACCGTCGCGTTCGAGCGCGATGCGAACGATGTCCGCGATGTTCTGCTCGTCTTCGATCACGAGCACAGCCGTGGTGTCCATCACGCCCCCTTTCTCGCCTCCCTTGGGCTCCGCCTTGTCTGAGACCTGGCCCCGGCGGAGTCCCATCATCCTACGACCTCCGTGTGGCGACGACAATTCCGCAAAACCGCGCCCTCATCGGCCGCGCGACTGCATGATCGCAGGCCTGGGTCAGACGAGGGTCAAGCGTTTGTCAGGGGGATGTAAAAGACGCAGGCCGCGGTCTCACGACACAGGCACCGCGCGGGTAGTGGGTCAGTTTGAGTCGCGTTTGACAATGAGTCGCGCGCGGGTCATATTGGGCCAATGGGTGGGGATTTTGCTCTAGATGTCGAAGACTACTCCGGGCAGCGGGTCACTCTCGCAAGTGAGGTGTGGGATAACCACATCCAACACGAGCATCCCGAGGTGGCCGGGCGACTGGAAGAAGCTACGGAAGCGCTGAAGAATCCCGATATCGTATACGAAGACCAGGAGTTTCCGACCACCCATCTGTATTACCGGCTGGGCGCGATTGACAGGTTTCGGTATCTCTACCTGACGGTAGTGGTACGATGTGACCTAAAGCCAGCCCGCGTCTTGACGATGTACGTAACAAGGGAGCCAAGCGGGTCATCTGGGAGGTTGGTATATGCCACGGCTCGACAGCACAATTAAGATCGGGCCCTTCACCTTCACGGAGTGCTTCTACGATGTAGACGGCGATGTCGCTTACTTCAGCATCGGTAGTCCGCAGGAGGCGATAACGTTGGAATCCCCCGAGGGTCATCTACTTCGCCTGAACCCGGACACTGACGAACTTGTGGGGATCACCTTTCTTCATATGAAGAAGCGACTAGACTCAGGACACCTCAGCATTACCTTCCCGGAATGCGTTCTACCCGCGCGCAGCAAAAAGCCTGCTGCGGTTCGCACGCCTGTGGTCATTCCTCCTCGTACTCTGGCCGCCTACTGTCTGTAGAGTTCTCCCGTTTGCGTTTGGTGCCGCTTCTGGTACCATGATGATATGCCTAACCGCTCAAGCAAGAAGCGCCTAGACCTGAATGAGCTTGCCTCGCAGATCGCTGGCGAAGCCACGGGAGAAGCGCCGCCCGATGAAGAGCCCAAACCAGACGATGGCAAAGACCCGGCCGCTGTTGCTCTCGGCCGCAAGGGTGGGCTCAAGGGTGGCAAGGCACGGGCCGAGAGGATGACACCCGAAGAGCGAAGTGAGGCGGCGAGGAAGGCGGCTCAGGCGCGGTGGGGGAAGAGCACAGAAAAGTAAGCGGACGTAAGACGTAAAGTCGGCCGAGGATTATCGCATGTGCTTACTTGACGTGTTGCGGATGCGGTAGTAGAATCGTGGTGTCTTCCAAGGAGGCACCATGGGAACCGCGTTACGATATCCCAAATACGATCTCGACAACTCCATTGAGGTGGCCCGGCGAATCACCGAACGGGGCGCAGGGGCAACCGTTAGCGCCCACGAGTTAGCCGCGCTTCTCGGCTACACGAGCATTAACAACGGAGCCTACCTAACCCGAGTGGCGTCCTCACGGCTGTTCGGCCTGATAGAAGGATCGAGCAAGTCCATTTCCGCGACAGAGCGTGCCGATGCCATTATCCACGCAGACTATCCCGACACCGAGCGCCGTGCGCGCCTGGAGGCATTCAAATCAGTCCCCTTGTTCGCAGCATTTCTCGAGGCGTACCAGGGCCGCGAGTTGCCAGATGATCAGGGCATGGCTAACACGCTCACAAGCCGATTCCACATTCCAGTCGGCGACGCGAGACTGGCCCTATCTCGCATGCTTAGTTCGGCAGAGCAGGCAGGGCTCTTTGATGTTGGAGGCCCCACCCGTATGATTGAACCGACCCTTACTGGATCTGCGGTGAGGGAAGCGCCCCCGTCCGAGAATGGACCGACGCCACCACCACCGGCTGTAGCCAGCCCACCAATGCCGTTGCGCCGCGGGTTGTCACCGCTCATTGAAGCTACGTTGGAACTCATGCCATCTGGGCCGCCATGGGAGCAAGAAGAGTATGAGCAATGGCTTGACTTCTTCGACCAGGCATGTCGCGTTTACTACCGCATCCCGAGGGCGAGGCGGATGAAAGAGGTATAGAGAAAAGGAGACGGCCCCTAGTCTCGTTCCAAGGAGGCGGGCCGTCTCGCAGTTTTCACAGCGGGGCATGCTTGGTGCCGTGCCGGGGCTTCCCATCCTTCGCACGACGGGCTCGATTCCCGTATGCTCCACCACAACCATTATCCCGGCATGGCCCCCCGTCGTCAAGTCCTACAAACTGACTTGACATGCGTGAGCGGTCAAGTATAATAGAGCTATGAACAGACTCTCGACAGAGGAACGCGCCAAGGTCATCGGATGCCTCGTTGAGGGCATGAGCATCCGGGCCACCGTCAGAGTTACCGGCGCGGCCAAGAACACCGTAACCAAGCTCCTGGTCGATCTCGGCAAAGCCTGTTCTGAGTATCAGGATCGCGCCCTTCGCGATCTGCCCTCAAAGCGGCTCCAACTCGATGAGATATGGAGCTTCTGCTACGCCAAACAGAAGAATGTCCCCGAAGAGCACCAGGGCGAGTTCGGATACGGCGACGTGTGGACGTGGGTTGCCATTGACGCCGATACCAAGCTCGTTCCCTCGTGGTTCGTGGGCTCACGCAACACAGAAGACGCAATCGAGTTCGTGAACGACGTAGCCTCACGGGTGAGAGGCCCGGTCCAGTTGACCACGGACGGCCACGCGCCCTACCTGGAAGCCGTTGACTACGCATTCGGTCCTGAAATCGACTACGCGGTCCTACAAAAGATCTACGGCAGCGATCCCCAGGCGCAGAAGCGCTACAGCCCGGCTCAGTGCCTCGGGACAGAGACCAAGGTTGTCAGTGGCAACCCGGACCCGAAGTACATATCAACGTCCTACGTAGAGCGGCAGAACCTGACCATGCGGATGAGCATGAGGCGCTTCACCAGACTGACCAACGGTTTCTCCAAGAAGGCTGAGAACCTCGCGGCGGCCGTGAGCCTGCACTTCATGTACTACAACTTCGCACGGCCGCATAAGAGCCTGTCGAAGCCGTACCCGAAGACTCCCGCCATGGCTGCTGGCGTCACTACTCATTTGTGGACGCTGAAAGACATCGCGGCACTGCTGGATTCAAACTGACCCACTACCACCGCGCGACAGGATTCGAGGAAACGTGCAAGAATCCATCTAGCGAAACGCATCCTGGTGCCGCTGTTCTGGGGAAGGAGCACCGAGACCACATGACCGAGACCGAACGCACCCTGGCCGTTTTCATAGACTTCGAGAACCTCGCCATCGGCTTCAAGCACCGCCGGGGCGACTTCGACATCCACAAGATCCTTGAGCGCCTCGTGGAGAAGGGCAAGGTCATCGTCAAGAAGGCCTACGCCGATTGGGGCGAGTACAAGCAATACACCAAGCCGCTGCACGAGAATGCCATCGAGCTCATCGAGATCCCACGACGGCAGATGACCGGCAAGAACTCGGCCGACATCCGCTTGGCCGTGGACGCCATGGACCTGGCCTGGTCGAAGGAGCACATCGACACATTCGTGGTCGTCTCGGGCGACTCCGACTTCTCTCCGCTGGTGTCGAAGCTCAAAGAGAACGGCAAGCACGTGATCGGCATCGGCATGAAGGAATCCACCTCCGATCTGCTTTCCGGCAACTGCGACGAGTTCATCTTCTACGAAGACCTCGAGAAGCAGGCCACTCCCGCTCCCGCCAGCCCACAGGCCAAGGACATCCCCGAGGAGAAGCGCGAGGTGTTCGACCTCCTGCTCGAATCCATCGCGGCCCTCATCCGCGAGAACAAAGACCCCATCTTCGCCTCCATGGTCAAAGACACCATGCAGCGCAAGAAGCCTTCGTTCAACGAGTCGGCTTACGGATACCGCAGCTTCAGCAACCTGCTTATCGACGCCGAGAAGCGCCAGCTCATCAAGCTGCACCGCGACAAGAAGGCCGGCTGGACCTACGTGGTCGAAGGCTTCGTAGAGTAGCCACTCCCAAGAGCCGCCACCGCTCCGACTTGCACTGTGCGCCGCTTCGCGGCGGTGTACGACTTCGCCCCCGTCCGGCCTTTATCTATACGTCTATACAACAGGCCGCTAGCCCGCTGTTGATGCGGCACAAAAGCCTGTTGACACGCCAGTTCCCAAGTGAGAAAGTCATACCTGTCTGGGGTTATCGCGCACGACGTCATCAATCGGTATGGCGCTGCCAGTAGCTCCACGTTCTATCCATAACGTGAAGACAGGTTGCCGACCTTGGGGGGGTGGTGCCTTCAGAAGACGCATTCGCTTGCATCAGTTCAGGAACGCTGTGGAGCGCGTGTCGTGCCGGTCGTTCGATGGCCAGACGATTCTGCACCGCGCGGGAATCTGTAAGACACAGGGAGAGGCAGAACACATGGGTTCCAGAAGAGCAAGACTCGTGACGCGTTCAGTACTTATGGTCGTCCTAGTGGCAGCGTTGGTGCTTTGCATGTTCGCGGCGACGGCTTTCGCCGGCGGCGATAGCGCCAAGAACGTCATCATCATGATCACCGACGGATGTGGCTACAACATGGTGTTGGCCGCCGACTACTACCAGTATGGGGCGGCCGGTACGCAGCCCTACGAACGCTTCCCCGTGCAACTGGGATGTAGCACGTACCCCGCGCGGGGTTACTACAACCCCTACCTCGCCTGGACCGACTTCAATGAGGTCGGCGGATGGGCCGAGAACAGGGTCACCGAATCCAACATGGCTGCGACCGCCCTGGGCACCGGGTACAAGTGCAGAGGCGGCGTGGGAGTCGACGAGAACTTCAACAGGGTCCCCAACATCGTCGAGATCGCCGAGCAGCTTGGAAAGGCGACGGGCGTGATCTCCACGCAGTCGTTCGCCGAAGCTACTCCTGCAGGCTTCGTCGCTCATGCGCTCGACCGCAAGGATCTCAAGACGATCATCGAGCAGCAGTTGAGGGAGAGCAAGCTGGATGTAGCCATGGGCGCTCACAACCCTTGGTACAACAACAACGGCGAGAAGGTCGAGACCCCGTACTTCAGCGATACCAGCAAGTATCTCTGGACAGAGTCCACCTGGAACGACGTTGTGGCCGGCAAGATCGGTAACGACGCCGACGGCGACGGCGACGGCGAAGTGGAGTACTGGGATGTCATAGAGTCCAGGGCCGACTTCCAGGCCATGGCTACCGGGCCGACCCCGGAGAGAGTCTTGGGCGTGGCGCAGTGCGGCGGTGAGGATAAGGTCGGTAGCGGCTACACGCAGTTCTATCGCACAGGCGCCGCGAATGACGCTCCGTTCACCGTTCCGCTCCTCGAGACTTCTCCGACCCTCTCTGAGATGTCTCTTGCGGCCCTCAACGTCCTCGACAACGATCCTGACGGCTTCTTTGTCATGATCGAGGGCGGCAACCCCGACTACGGTAACCACTTCGGCTGGCTCGGCCGGGCAATCGAAGAGCAGATCGACTTCAACGACGCTGTCGAGGCAGTGATCGACTGGATCGAAGCCAACAGCAGTTGGGATGAGACGCTCCTCGTCGTCACCTCCGACCATGAGACCGGCGGCATCTGGGGTCCGGGCGCCGGTGTCGGCACGCCCGCCGCTCCGTCTGCTTCCCGCTTCATCGTGAAGCCTGACGAGACGGTCTTCGTTCCCCTCGTCAACAACGGCGCCGGTCAGGTGCCGGGCCATGTCTACACCAACCACAGGTGGCAGTACGGGCCCGACTTCTACTGGCACACCAATCAGCTCGTCCCGCTGTACGCCAAGGGCGCCGGCGCCTCGGTGTTGACCACCCAGGTCAGGGGTGTCGACCCGGTCCGCGGACCCTACATCGACAACACCGACGTCTTCCAGGTGACGCGCCACGTCTTCACTGGTGGAGCAGCCCCTGCACAGGTGGGCAACAACTAAGAGCTTCAATCAGCCCGAGAGGAAATACGAGAGGGGGCTCGTTCGAGCCCCCTCTCTTTTCATGCCTCTTGCCTTGACAAGCAACCCCCCTGCTGCCAGGATGACTGATAGTCAGTCATTTATGTTCATTGGGAGGGCGCCTTGTCTCGCAAGGTCGACCGGAAAGCTCGACGCGAAGGCCTCGTTTCAGCCGCAGCCCACGTGTTCTCAGAGCGTGGCGTGGCCAACACGTCGGTCAGCGACATCGTCAAGGCTGCTGGTGTAGCCCAAGGGACCTTCTACCTCTACTTCGATTCAAAGGACGCCATCGTCCTCGCAGTCGTCGAGCGGTTCGTCGACGAGATGATCACCGTCTTGGAGGATGTGGCAGCCGCACCCGCCGACTCCGCCGTTGACGAATTCCGGGCTCTGTCCTCGGCCATGGGCGAACTCACTGCCCTTCCCGGAGCAGCCGATCTTTCGGAATTCATCCACGCCCCAGAGAACCGGGCTATCCACGACCGCCTCGCCGACCGGCTCACCCCCTGCCTGGTGCCCGTCTTCCAGGAAGTCATCCAGCGGGGGATCGCCCAAGGCGTCTTCTCCGTGCCCGACCCGGCCGCCGCCACCTGGTTCGTTCTAGGTGGCCTACAGAGCACCGAGTCAAGAGGCGTACCCGTGGCTGAACTGCCGGCTGCGCTTGCTGCCGCGACCGAATTGGCGCTCCGCGTTCTGGGGTATGTAGAGGCCCCGGAGTGAACGCCATCTTCACCAGCGCGCTCACCAAACGCTACGGCGACGTGACGGCCGTGGACGACTTGGGCCTCAAAGTCGAGCGCGGCGAGACATACGGCTTCCTGGGACGTAACGGCGCCGGAAAGACCACCACGATCCGTATGCTGCTCGGACTCATCCGCCCTGATGCGGGCACAGTGGAGATCCTCGGGAGCCGGGTGGCCCCGGGCGCAACCAGGTTCCTCGCCAAGGTCGGGTACTTGGTGGAGACGGCGACGGCCTACCCCAACCTCACTGTGAGAGAGAACCTCGAGATCCAACGGCAGCTCACCGGCGCGCCGCGGTCGTCGGTGTCGGAAGCTATGGAGCTCATGCGGCTCGGCGCCTGCGCGGACCGGCGCGCCGGGGTCCTCTCACTGGGCAACCGGCAGCGACTCTCGCTCGCGCGGGCACTCCTTCACCACCCCGAACTCCTCATTTTGGACGAGCCTGCCAATGGACTCGACCCCGCCGGCATCGTGGAGATTCGGGAGTTGCTGCGCGATCTGGCCACGCGCCAAGGTGTGACCGTCTTCATCTCCAGCCACATCCTCTCGGAAGTCGCACTCCTTGCCGACCGCATCGGCATCGTGCACGAGGGGCGTCTGATGGAAGAGATGAGCCCCGAGAGGCTGGATGAGCGGGAGAGCCGCTACATCGATGTCGCGACGTCTTCCCCGGAGCTGGCCGCCGCAAGCCTGGCCCACGCGGGCTTCGACCACATCGAGCGGATCGGTCCCCACGTGCGTGTCTACGCTGCAGGCCATCACGTGCCCGCGATAGCCCGGCGCCTACTGGAGACAGGCACCGACTTCTCTGGGATAGCTCCGGTCGAGGAGGACCTCGAGGCCCGCTTCCTACGACTTACCGGGGGACTCACGTGACTTTCGTCCACGTGCTGAGAACCGAGTTCCTCAAACTGCGGCACAGCAAGGTGACGTGGCTCTCGCTGGTCGCCTTCGGGTTGGCTCCACTGGCCATCGCGCTGATGATGTGGATCGTTCGCGAACCCGACCGTGCCGCCCGGTTGGGTCTCCTCGGCGCCAAGGCGAAGCTTGCGGGACTGGCGGCCACCTGGCCCTCCTACTCGTCCATGATCACTCAGGTGGTAGGTTCGGGCGGCTTGATATTCCTGGCGTTCATCGTCGCCTATGTATTCGGACGGGAGTACAGCGACGGGACGGCCAAGAACCTCCTCGCGCTGCCGGTCGGCCGCCACTATTTCGTCCTGGCCAAGTTCGTGGTAGCCGGGGTCTGGTGGGCCGTCCTCACCCTGTTCAGCCTCGTGGAGGCCTTCGCGGTCGGTTTCGCGCTCCAACTACCCGAGTTCTCGGGAGGGCTGGCCGCGGCCATGGTCGGCCGCACCCTCTCGGCGGCGGCCATCAGCTTCCTGCTCGCCCCCGTCGTGGCCTGGATAGCCACCCTCGCACGCGGCTATCTGGCTCCGCTGGCCTTTGCGATCGGGACACTCTTGCTCGGCACTCTATTGAGCAAGACCGGCTGGGCCGATTGGTTCCCGTGGACGATCGTGCCGTCGCTGGTGGGCTCCCTCGGCGGCTCCGGGGAGGCGCCGGGAATGGCAAGCCTCGCGGTCGTGGCCGCCGTGTTCTTCCTAGGTGTCGGGGCCACGGTGGCCCAACTGCGGTACGCCGACAACAACCAGTGACGCGGCGTCATGGCAAGGATTGATTTCTCAGCGAGCGGCACGTACTATATGTGTGTCTGCACATATAGTACCGAGGTGCCCAGTGTCGCTGCGTCATGCCATCTTGGGTCTGCTCCATTATGCAGACATGAGCGGCTACGATCTCTCTCAGTATTTCGACCGCAGTATCCGTCATTACTGGAGCACCGAACACACCCAGATCTACCGCGCGTTGGCGGCCCTGGCCGATGAGAGGGACGTCACCTACTCGGTCGTCGAGCAGAGCGGCAAGCCCGACAAGAAGCTCTACCACCTGACCCTCCAAGGACGAGCTGCCTTCCAGGACTGGCTGGGGTCCCGCCTACCGCTACCGGAGATCCGGCATACGCACCTGCTTCAATTCTCCTTCATGGCCTCTCAGCCGACGCGAGAGGTCCTTGAGTTCATCGAATCATACGCGGTGCAGATAGAAGAAAGGCTGAGCCTCTACCGCGACACCGGCCATCAAGAAGCAACCTGGCGACACGCCCGCGACGCGAAGGAGCTGGCCATCTGGCAGCTCGTTCTCGAAAACGGCATCAGGTACTACGAAACGGAATTGGCATGGTGCCGCCGTGTAGCCGACGTATTGGGAGGGATGGGAGATGATGGAGCTCAAACGCGCTAAGCGGACCGCCTACCTATCGCACTCCGTCGAGGTACCGCTGACGGCGGAGCAGAGCTTCGAGTATGTGGCCACCAAACTCGGTAGCGTCTACGACCGCGTGGCACGGGGACACGAGTACTTCAAGACGAGAGACAGCGGCCCCATCAAGATGGGTTCGGTAATCGACTGCGCCGAACGGGCGGGCAACCAATCCATCGTGCACGAGTACGAGGTGTACGAATTCGTTCCCGGACAGCGGATCCAGTATTCCTCACCGTCCTCGCGCCTGAGCATCCGGCTGCCGTGGAGGACCATCGATTCGACCAGCAACACGCACGTATGGTACGACTTCGCCGATACCGCCGAGCAGCGCTCGACGATCAGGCTGACGATCGGTATCGAGTTCCACTCGTCGTTGGAGATGCTCCTATCGAGGATGGCAGGCGGGCTCATACCCTGGCGGGCTCACTGTAGGGAGGAGATGACCGGCCTCCAGCGTTGCATCATAGCCGCATAGCTGACGAGGCCGGCTACGGCCCAAACCCGGGCTTGCTCCCGTCAGGCCCTTCCGATCACCAGCCTGCCGGGGTCGACCTCTTCGCGCAGGATGCGCAGCTCTTCCGCGGTGGGCGGCTCGGTACGACCGACGTCCGGCGAGACGAGAAGCTCGAAGCCCGTCTCACTCTGCACCTTGTCGACCTCGACTCCCGGGTGCAGCGACTCGATCATCATGGC